>CAJXMN010000024.1 GCA_913056215.1 uncultured Flavobacteriales bacterium
AAGAAATTTCTTGAGAATCCAGAGAAAGACTGGCTTAAAGAATACGACCCACAACTTCAAATCAAATTTAGCAGCGCCTAAAGTAAGGGGCTTGCTTTTTAGTTTCAAAGAGAGGAAGCAGTAAAACCAACACTTTTATGGTGTGAATTGACTAATTCTTATTTTTATCGGACAGTAGTGAATCAGAATACTAAATCGTTTTTACCATTTAGATTTTAAAAGCGTTTTTAATTAACCTGAGAATTAATATTATGGGACGAAAAGCCACTAGAATAGAGAAACAAATTGAAATACTCAAAAATCGTGGGATGGAACTGGACTATTCTCATGAAAAAGTCAAAGAAATTCTTTACGATATAGGCTATTACCGTTTGGGGTTTTATTGGAATCCTTTTGAGGTAGATAAAGATCATAATTTCGAGTCAGGAACCAAGTTCTCTACAGCTGTAAAGTTATATTACTTAGATGTTGATTTAAGGGATTTACTTATTCGTTTTATCAATAGAATTGAAATCAATTTCAGAACTAATGTGGTATACTTAGTCTCCAATAAATATAAAGATACCCCCACTTGGTTTATTAGTCCGGATGTTGTGGAACAAGAATACATTGATAATATTGACAAACATTATAATGATCGCTTTAAAAACGATAATAAACCTATCAAACTTCACCACAGGAAGTACCTTAATGATAAATACGCACCTGCTTGGAAAACATTAGAGTTCTTTACATTCGGTGCGATTCTGAAAATTTACTCATCTCTAAAGAATGAAGAAATTAAGAAAAGAATTGCTGCTAAATACGATGTGATTAGTATAAAAAAATTCAAAAATTTAATCAATACAATGGTTTTTGTGCGTAATGCCTGTGCACATGGTAATGTGATTTTTGATTTAAAAACTCCAAAAGGCATTTCTAGTTTACCAACATTGAACTTTCATAATGAGGATCGCCATTCATTACGCTCATCTGTACTTGTTATTTTGTATTTCTTAGATCATATTTCTGAAAACAGGAAAGTAGAACTAGCGGAAGAGTTTGATGGTTTAATTAAGAAAAACTGTTCGGATCCAGCTCTAAAAGAGATTATTGAAACTAAAATGGGTTGTGTTTTACAAGAAGATTAAAAATGTTCTTTAAAATTATTTTTAAAAATAATATTATCATATATTTGTACCAATAGTGCCCCATTAAACATCACGCTTTAATGCTGCACTCTAAAATAAGAAATATAAAACCTTGGCTCGCCCAAGGTTTTTTTATTACCGTACATTATATCTTTGTTTTAATAACAATAAACAAATCAACACCACGCAAAGAATAACTCGAAATCTTTGGAAGACATAAAGGAAACGAATTCAATCGCTCACTAGATCGTAAAATTTAAAAATGTTTTGTGGATTCACAGCAACAATCATTCAAAAACCATAAGCTCAACTATCAGGTAAAGGACTATTTGTCTGAATCCTCTTCCTCATCAAACTTCCTTTCCCCCAAAACTTTCACAAAATCTTCCTTATACAACACCTCTTTCTCCATGAGTGATTGAGCAATAGTTTCAACGTCCTCGCGGTGTTTCTCGAGCAATTCCTTTGTGCGTTGGTAGCACTCTTCAATGAACGCACGCGCCTCGACATCAATCATATTGGCCGTTTCTTCGGAATACGGTTGACGCATGCTGTACTCGTTTTGGAGGTCTTTGTAAGAGAACGGACCTACCTTTTTATTCATACCGTAAAGCGCAATGATCGCATAAGCAATCTGTGTCGTTTTTTCCAGATCATTTTGAGCCCCTGATGAAACATCGCCGAAAACAAGCTCCTCCATGACACGTCCACCTAATGTCATACAGACCGTATCTCTTAATTCATTTAGCGTGTATAGGTTTTGCTCTTTTGGTAAATACTGTGCAAATCCGAGTGCAGCTTCTCCACGCGGAATGATGGAAACTTTTAGAAGCGGATGAGCGTGTTCGAGTAACCAGCCCGTGACAGCATGACCTGTTTCGTGATAGGCAATAATCTTCTTCTCTTTCGGGCTGATGAGCTTGTTCTTTTTCTCCATCCCTCCGATAACGCGATCAATTGCAGATATGAAGTCTTCCATCTCCACCTTGTCTTTCTTTTTGCGCGCAGCATGTAGTGCAGCTTCATTACAGATGTTTGCAATTTCTGCTCCTGCAAATCCTGGCGTTTGTTTCGCAAGATCTTCAGGATCGATATCATTCCCAAGGGTTAATTTTTTTAAGTGTACTTTAAAAATCTCTTCCCGACCATGAATATCTGGTTTGTCCACATGGATTTGACGGTCGAAACGACCTGGTCGAAGTAGGGCTTTATCCAATAAATCAGGTCGATTAGTCGCTGCAAGAATAATTACTGTTTTATCACTGCTGAACCCATCCATTTCTACCAGTAATTGATTCAGCGTATTTTCGCGTTCGTCATTTGTCTGCGTATTTGATCGTCCTCTCGATCGCCCAATCGCCTCGATCTCATCAATAAAAATGATACAAGGTGCTTTTTCACGTCCCTTTTTAAAGAGATCTCTAACTCTAGCCGCTCCGACTCCTACAAACATTTCCACAAAATCAGAACCAGATATACTGAAAAAAGGAACTCCTGACTCACCAGCCATCGCTTTGGCCATTAATGTTTTTCCTGTTCCTGGAGGGCCGGTCAGTAACACGCCTTTAGGTATTTTAGCACCTAGTTTTTTGTATTTTTCATCGTGCTTGAGAAAATCAACGACCTCCATGACTTCTTCTTTGGCCTCATCCAATCCAGCAACTTGGTCGAAATCGACATCAACTTTTTCATCTCCCTCAAACAGCTTGGCTTTCGATTTGCCGGTATTGGCGAATGGATTTCCACCGCCACCTCCACCCATACGGGATGACATTCTGCGCATGATGAACATCCAGATCGCTACGATAATGATGATCGGTAACACCCACGAAAGAATATTGGAAAACCAATCCTCTCGTTTTTCAAAACGTGGACTCACCTTAGCGCTCTCCTCTAGATTTTGTTGTGCTTCTTCTAACTGCTGCTGAAAATATTCTACCGACCCAATAGTGAATGTGAATTGCGGTCCTTTTTTGTTGTCCGAAACCTCGCTATGCTCATTACTCTGCAATGCTGCAGGTGTTAGATAGACTTCTACATTCTTCTCGTTTACGACGATGATTTTACTGACTTCTCCATCTTGTAGTAGCTCAGTTTTAAATTCTTTCCAATCGATTTCTTTGGGTTCACCAGTATTTGAAAAGTAAGTGACCCCTACGAAGACCAACATGATGGCTGCGTAGATCCAAAAAATATTGAATTTGGGAAATTTACCTTGTCCTGATGGAAACTTTTTCTTTTTGTCAGTCATAGCGATAGAAATGAATCAACTGCAAATCTATGTATAATTTGACGGATGAAAACTGATGAATATTTGTTTTTGCCATGAATTGATAAATGGTGGGGGAAATAAATATTTATTCCTTCTCCATCTTAATCGGATCAACAATATTAATCGGTTTCTTATTGTTTGATTTGTAAAACAGTTTTTCCGATCGCCCTTTTTTGAAGATCTTATTGCTGTTATTCTTTCCTTTGCGCAACTTTCGTTGTTCTTCTTCAGGAAGGTGGATGACATCTTGGCAATCATCTGAACAGCACCCCTCCAACTTTTCGCTGCACTTTTCACATTGAATAAATAGCAAGTGACAGGCATCATTCACACAGTTGGTATGGGTATCGCAAGGTTCGCCGCATTGGTGGCATACTGAAATGATATCATCTGAAATACGTTCGCCGCGCCGCTCGTCAAAAACAAAGTTCTTTCCAATAAACTTGTTTTCTATGCCTTTATTTTCGCAGTCTCTAGCGTATTTGATAATACCACCTTCGAGCTGATGTACTTTTTTGAATCCACGATGTTTATACCATGCTGAAGCTTTCTCACAGCGAATTCCCCCGGTGCAGTACATGACAATTTTCTTGTCCTCATTTCCTTTTAAAACTTCATCTTCGATCAGGGGCAAGGACTCTCTGAAAGTATCTACATCCGGAGTGATAGCGCCTTTAAAGTGACCAACCTCGGTTTCGTAATGATTTCGCATGTCGATCAACAAGGTGTTCGGATCATCGACAATTTGGTTAAATTCTTCTGCTTTTAAATGTTTTCCTTTGTTGGTAACATCAAATGTATTGTCGTTCAATCCATCGGCAAGAATCTTCTTGCGCACTTTAATTTTTAATTTCAAAAACGGGAATTCTGCTTCCGACTCATCTACGGCGAGATTTAAACGGATACCATTCAGAAAAGAGATCTCATAAAGTTCTTTTTTGAATTGTTCAAATTTGTCAGCGGGAACACCGATCTGGGCATTGATACCTTCGGTAGCAACATACGTTCTTCCAACGATTCCTAGTTTGTTCCACATTTGAAACAAGTGATCTCTGAAAACTTGAGGATTAGGTATTGAAGCGTATTGATAAAAAGAAACCGTCACGAAGTTCGTTCCGCGCTCTTTCAACTTCTCCACCAACTCCTCTTTACTCAATGTATTCCACAGTTGCATGCTATGTATAATTTTTGATTAAAGATGATGCAAAAATAAACAATTCTGAATATACGTATCATTTTCAGTTATTCGCTCCATCAAAAACTGATATTTATCAGCAATCAATTGTCATCCTAAGAAATGAACTTTATCACCTTTTGCATATATCGTAACTTTTGTTACTGATGAGAATGTTCATTATTTATACATTAGCTCAAAATACTTACACTATGAAAGATCATTATAACACATTAGTTATTGGTGGAGGAACAGGAGGGATTATGGTCGCTTCTCAACTACTCGCTAAAGGATTGGAAAAGGATATTGCCATTATTGAGCCGGCAAAATATCACTATTATCAACCTGCATGGACGTTAGTTGGTGCGGATACTTATGAATATGAAGATACGCAACGTACCATGAGCAGCGTGATGCCTGAAGGTGCAGATTGGTTACAACAAAAAGTTACGAAAATCAAAGCTGATGATAATAAAGTCGTGTTAGACAATGAGAAGGAAGTAACGTACGATTATTTAATCGTATCCCCTGGTTTAAAGCATGATTTTTCGCTTGTACCAGGACTCCAGGAAGTAATGGACGATCCAGATTCTGGTGTGGGAAGCGTTTATACGGATCCTGAAAAGGTGAAGAAGAATATCAAAAGATTTGAAGGCGGAGTGGCATTATTTACGCAGCCCACGACACCAATTAAATGTGGCGGTGCACCACAAAAAATCATGTATCTGGCCGAATCAGCGTTTAAAAAGCAAGGTGTACGCGACAAAGCTAAAGTTGTTTTTGCAACTAATGGGGGAGTAATCTTCGGAATAAAGCCAGTAAAAGAAACTTTAATGAAGGTGGTTAACCGGAAGAATATCAACCTTAAGTTTGGTCATAATTTGGTAGAGATTGATCCAAAAGAGAAGATTGCCTGGTATGAACTTGGCGATAACAAAGGAGAGCATAATGATCTCGACGTCGAAACTATTGAAAAAGATGGTAGGGTTGGAATCAAATATGATTTCTTGCACACCGCACCACCTTCAGTAGCCCCAGAATTTGTTAAAGAGTCAGGTCTAACAAACGAAGCGGGTTGGATGGATGTTGATCAGTATTCCTTACAACATAAAAAATACAAAAACATCTTTGGTATAGGAGATGTAGCTGCACTACCCACCGCAAAAACAGGAGCAGCTATACGTAAACAAGTTCCAGTTGTGATTGATAATCTGGAGAAACTCAAAAAGGGCAATGAGCATTTTGATAAAAAGTACAACGGTTATTCATCTTGTCCTTTAGTTACTGACTATGGCAAAATGGTGTTGGCCGAATTTGATTACGAAGGAAACTTTACTCCTGATCCGAAATTGAAATGGATGTTAATTGGCGACAGTTCGAAAGAACATTGGCGTCTTTGGATGCTTAAAAAATACGGTTTACCTTATCTTTACTGGAACAAAATGATGAAAGGTAAAGATGTTTAAAATTGGTTTATGGAAAATGTAGAGTTTGCCCGGTTGCAAATGGCGTTAACATTAGTATTTCATATTGTTTTCGCTGCTGTGGGAATGGTGATGCCTTTTTTTATGATTGTGGCTCATCGAAAATGGATTAAAACACGTGATGAAGTTTATTTGCGTTTGACCAAGGCTTGGCAACGGGGTGTAGCTATATTTTTTGTTATTGGAGCGGTCTCAGGGACCGCTCTTTCTTTTCAACTGGGTTTGTTATGGCCTGAATTTATGAAGCATGCAGGGCCCATTTTTGGAATGCCTTTCTCACTTGAGGGAGCAGCCTTCTTCGTGGAGGCTATTGCTTTCGGTTTTTACATCTACGGTTGGAAACATTTAAAAGAAAAATTCCATTGGTGGATGGGTGTGTTGATTGGTGTTTCGGGGGTCGCCTCTGGAATACTGGTTGTTGCAGCAAATGCCTGGATGAATTCTCCTGCAGGATTTGATTTTATAAATGGTGAATACGTCAATATTGATCCAATAGCAGCAATGTTTAATGATGCGTGGTTCACCCAGGCGCTACACATGACACTTGCAGCTTTCACAGCAACTGGTTTTGCTGTAGCGGGTATTCACGCTTTTCAAGTATGGCGAAACCGTCATGTTGAATTACATAAAAAGGCATTTAAAATTGCGATTACTTTTGGAGCTGTCGCGGCAATTCTTCAGCCTTTTAGTGGCGATTTGTCTGCTAAAGATATTGCAGAGCGACAGCCGGCAAAGTTGGCTGCACTTGAGGCACATTATGAAACTGAAAAAGGAGCCCCACTCTATATCGGTGGTATTGTCAATGAGGAAGAACAGACAGTAGGTTACAAGATCGAAATCCCGAATGCGCTTTCATTTTTAGCCTTTGGGGATTTCAATGCTGAGGTAAAGGGGCTCAATGATTTTCCAGAAGATGAACGACCACCTGTGGCTATAACGCATTACGCTTTTCAAATTATGGTGGGCTTGGGTATGCTCTTGATGTTGGCTGGAATTATCTTTTTCATTGCCCGTAAGAAAACGAAATGGATGCGATCCCAAAAGTTCTGGCTCTTTTTTACACTTTTAGCTCCAATGGGTTTTGTAGCATTAGAGGCAGGCTGGATTGTGACTGAAGTTGGGAGGCAACCCTGGATTATTCATGGAGTCATGAAAACAGCTGACGCTGTTACACCAATGCCTGGATTACAGTATAGTTTTTATATGTACCTCGTATTGTATAGTGTCCTATCTTTCGTAGCAATATTCTTGATGAATCGTCAAATTAAAGCTTTAAACAGCACAAAATAAAACTATATGTTGTACGTCGTATTGTTCTTCTTGTTTTTTGCCGTTTTGCTCTACACCTTGTTAGGCGGTGCAGATTTTGGCGCAGGAATTTTAGAGAGTTTTTCATCCAAAAAGAATAGAGATATCAATCGAGATGTAATTTATCGTGTTATTGGACCCGTTTGGGAGACGAATCACGTTTGGTTAATCATCGTAATTGTAGTTTTATGGGTGGGGTTTCCTATTTACTTCAACGCAATTTCAATTTATTTACATATACCTTTAACACTTATGTTGATTGGAATTACCATTCGTGGTATATCCTTCGTTTTTCGTCATTACGATGCTATTAAAGATGAAAACACACAGCGTATATACAATGCATTGTTTCGAATTGGAAGTGTGGTCACTCCAATATTTATTGGGATGACATTTGGAGCGTTAGTAAGTGGTAATATAGAGTTGATAGAAGAAGGGGGTAACCAAAGCTTCTCAGCTGTTTATGTCATGAGTTGGTTCAATATTTTCTCGCTACTCATAGGGGTGTTCTTTGCTGCGCTATGTGCTTTTTTAGCTGCCGTTTTTTTGATTGGTGAAACGGATGGGGCAATCCGTAAAATGTATTCCCGAAAAGCAAATATTGCTGTTTTAGCGTTGGTTGTAATTGGATTTATCACACTTTTATATGGTTATTTCTCGAATCGTGTTTTTGTGTTAGATTTTATCACCAATCCTTATTCAGTAGGAGCGGTTGTTTTGTCAGGAATCTTAATGCTACCCCTTCGTAAATCAATTTCACAAAGAGCCAGAGTGAAAACCCGAATTTTAGCGGCGATGCAAGTTATTCTTGTTTTGTTTGCAGCGTTTATAGCGCATTTCCCAAATTTTATTATTACAACAACGGAAGAGGTCAGTTTAATGGAAAGTACAGCCCCTGATTCGGTAATTAACGTCATTGGAGGGGCGCTTATTTTGGGAGGTATAATCATTCTCCCTGGTGTATTTCACCTTTTTAAAGCCTTTGGTATGATAAAATCATTTAAAAAGTCTTCTAAAACTACAAGCGGAATTAAAGAGTAATTCATTTTACTCATAGATGGATACAACTAATTTTCTATTCCCACCATTATTTCGAAATTCGCACAGGTAGATGCCTTGCCAAGTACCCATATTTAACTTGCCATTTGTGATAGGTATGTTTAATGATGAACCTACCATAGATGATTTGATATGAGCAGGCATATCATCTGGTCCTTCAAAAGTGTGCTCATAGAAGGGCTCGTTTTCTTTGACAATATGATTAAACGATGACTCCATATCCGATCTCACTGTTGGGTCTGCGTTCTCGTTGATGGTTAAACCAGCGGAAGTATGCTGAATGAACACATTGAATAAACCTTTATCTGGTAACTTCAGTTGACTTAATAGTTCATCCGTAATGAGATGAAAACCTCGTGGAAACATTGGTAATGTTATGAAATGTTGTTTGATCATGAATCTATTTTTTAGATGATGTACAATCTAACTAATGTAACAAAAGCAGTCAGAAAAAGCTTGATTGTATTAACTATTCCCAATTGAACGAATTCAACTGACTATCCCCCCAAAAGTGTTAATTTTTCACGTTTTATAAAAAAGACGTATATTTTTGGTCTGTTAGAATTTAATTAATTGAGATTATGAAAAACCTATTTCTACTATTCACACTTACTTTTTTGACGAGCATAACTTTTTCTCAGGTTTTCCCCGTGGAATCAACTGACCTGAAAATGGATGATATTATATCTCAATTTGAAGTTTGGTGTGACTCACATGAAACGGAACAATCCAGGCTTAATAAACACTTCCAACGTTGGAAAAGTATACATAAAATGCGCGTAAATGACGAAGGTTATATTACACCACAAAAAGAGTATGCTAGAGCATACCGCGAATGGTTAGAATCGTTTGCAAACAAGGGAATGGAAAAAAGTTCGGTTGGAGAATGGATCCCTCTGGGAATCAAAGAGTGGCAAGGTACTTCGACTTATGGTTACAATCCAGGGAATGGTCGCTTAAACTGCGTTGCAGTTGATCCTAACAATATGTCAACGATCTATGTGGGGTCTCCTTCAGGAGGACTCTGGAAAAGTACCGACGCAGGTCAAAATTGGAACACATGTTTTGATTCTCTCGCGTGGGTTGGCGTATCATCTATTGCTGTAGATCCTCAAAATTCTCAGCACGTATATGCTGGCACAGGTGATCGTGACGGATACTGGCTTGAAGGAGCTGGTCTTTATGAGTCATTCGATGGAGGACAAACCTGGGAAGAGGCAGGGTTGAATAGTCAGCAACGAATGATCAATAAAATACTGATCAATCCCGAAAACCCTCAGACACTCTTTCTTGCTACTGAGGAAGGGGTATATCGGAGTACGGATGCCGCAAGCAGTTTTACGCTTGTTTACAATAACGAGACGATTCGTAATCTTGTGATGCATCCTACAGATACGAGTATTATCTATGGATGTAATGATGTTTTGATCCGGTCTTATGATGGTGGTCTATCATTTACGGATACGATACCTGCCAGCAATAGTTTAGAACGGTTAGAGATTGCTGTAACGCCCGCTGCTCCAGACTATTTATACGTGATTACTGCAAAAAACAACGGAGGGTTTAATTCATTATTAAGATCTACTAATGCTGGAGTTAGTTTTGTTCAAATGTCCGATAGTCCCAATATTTTATCGGGTGAAAGCGACGGATCCGGCACTGGCGGACAAGCTTGGTGGGATTTGGCATTGACGGTATCTCCTAATGATCCGGATATTATTCTTTCGGGTGGTATTAATGCCTGGAAGTCTATTGATGGTGGTCAAAACTGGAACTTATCCTCTAATTGGATTTATTTTGGTGGAACCAATTATACCCATGCGGACATTCACTATTTTTATAATAGTGGTTCACGTACTTATTGTGCATCTGACGGAGGTCTATTTTATAGTGATGATTTTGGAGATAGTTGGGTGAATGTTTCGGCCGGTCTCAATATTTCCGAGGTCTACCGCTTGGCCGTTTCTAATGAGGATCCTGCTCGTGTACTTATAGGTACGCAAGATAATGGAACAAACCGAATGAATAATGGCAGTTGGACGCATATATTTGGAGGTGATGGAATGGATTGTATGTTTGATCAGTTTGATCCTGATACGTACTATTTTTCAACACAAAATGGAAATTTATTGCGCACCAATTCAAATATGGGGAATTATAACAACATTTCCCCTTCAACAGATGGTGCCTGGACGACACCAATGGACATGAACGTTCAAGCTCCCAGTGAAATATATACGGCCTATACATCAGTATATAAAAGTACAGATCAGGGAACAAACTGGGTGAATTTGTCCCCTTCTTTGTTACAGTCCGGAGCGATCAATTACCTGAAAGTCTCTCCTGTGAATTCAGATTATATTTACGCGGCCTCCGGTACGCAGTTGTTTGTTACCACTGATGGGGGAACTACGTGGGAGACGATTCAATTATCTGGTGGAGGTGTTTTAAACCTTGCTGTTTCAGAAATAGATCCCGAACGAATTTGGTTGATTACCGCTGGTACGCAAAATGAACTCCTGGAAAGCACTGACGCTGGTCAGAGCTTTGAAAACTTAGCGACAGGGAATATTGGTACGCTTGGCTTGAGATCCATTATCCCTTATGAGTCGTACCATGACGCCTTGTTTGTGGGTACAGAAAATGCAGTGCTTTATCACGATAGTATCAACGGGTGGCAACCGTGGACTGACGGTTTGCCTGGAGTCTATGTGAGAGAGCTAGAAATTAATGCCGATCAGACTAAACTCTATGCTGGCACCTATGGAAGAGGTGTTTGGGTTTCAGAGCTACCTCAATTGACAGCTTCTGTAACATCTCACGATAAAATGGATATCCAGTTATTTCCTAATCCAGCTTCTCAAACGATAACAATAGATGCCGAAGAAGAGCAGATAGAACAGATAGTCATGTTGGATATGGCTGGTCGTGTGGTTCGAAAGCAAGATAGCTCCTCAGAGCAGTTACAGATCAATGTTTCCAATCTCGTTGGTGGAACCTATTATCTTAAGATTTATACAGCTCATGGTTCTTCCGTGAAGTCTGTGACCGTGAGAAATTGATACCCTCATAATTACTGGGGTTCGAAGACCTCAACTTTTATATCATCAACGTAAACAGGGGAATCATTACGATGCCAGAAATGAATTTTGATATGATCATTGATTGTTCGTGGTTCTGGTGTCAGGTAAACCATTTCGATTTCATTCCATTGCTTAATGGGAACATCTTTAAGACTCATCTTTTCCCATTTATAGTTAGCTCCTTTATAATTGAAGCATGTGGTGAGTAGGGTGGGATGTTCGTCTTCTTGATTTGTTTTATAAACTTGCGCAGTAATTCGAATGAATGCGTGAGCTTTAGCTGTGATATTTTTATAAGGTGTTTCAAAAGGAGGGGAGTAAATAACATCATCATTTAATAAAAAAGACTGATTTCCCGATGCGGTCTTTTTAGAACTGTTTCCTGAACGGTCTTCAAAACTGGTTTTATACAATATTTTATGAGTGTATTCGCTTGTGTCAAGGTAGTTAATGTTTTCCGTATTGGATCGATCAATTAGTAACAATTCTTTTTTTAGTTGATCATCAGGTATTAGTGATCCAAACGTTGCAAAATAATAGGCTTTTGTCATTCGATCACCTGGAATAACTCCTCGATAGTATTGAATGGTTTGAAAGATATTTAAAGCAACAATAGCTAGCAGTAATAGAGTTAAAATAAATTTGACGGCGAATTGTTGTTTCCAGAGGTATTGAATCAAGTACCCGAGAGGAATGATCATCACAACCATTGTGGGTATCAACGTCCGCTGGCTAAATGAAGTTGCATACCACCAACATGACCAGCTGGAAACAAGGTATAGATTGAGAACAAAAAAGCTAAATAGCGAAACAAATAGCGGCTTATTCTTTTTGTAGAGGCTAATAAAACCTAAAGTGGCTATAAACATTAATGGGGTGTAAACGTACCATCCTTTTCTGAAACTGAACAATGTATCGAGCGTATGCGGTGCCAGGAAGTCCAATCCTTCCGCGGGATTACCATAATCGAGAAATAATAACTGCCCAGTTGTTACTTTCCAGTAAATGAGCTGAATACTGCCAATCGCAACGATAATAGCTGTGAAAATAAGCAGTTGCTTTTTGAATTGAAGAAATAATGCTTTACGATTCTGTTGACCACGGATAGGCCAAAGTAGTGGGATCAGTAGACAGACGATTGCTGTAGGGCGTGTTAGTATGACCAGACCACAAGTGATCCCCAGAAAAATGACTGTCGTGCGTTTATGATTGCGATACCATTTTATCGTTAGCCAGATGATAATTGTATAAGCAGTAAACAACAAGTTATGACTCATCGCATTTTGCCCATACATCGTTATGTGAAGTAAATAGTTGGAACCTAATACAACCAGGGTTACAAGCAAGATAGAAAGGTGTTGATTAAAAAAATAACGGACGACTTTTAACAAAAAATAGATGCCCAAAAGCGTATAAAACAACGATCCAATGAATATTGCTACTTGATAAGGCTGCGAAAAACCATCTGCGGGAAAATCAGTATAAGTCGCCACAATATGAGCGATGAAGAAAAACGGTGCATAACAAATAGCCCACCCAGAAGTATATTTTAAAACAAAGTCTCCATTCGGTAGAATCTGCGTTTGATATAATGTTTCGGAGTTATTGTAAGTAGAAATAATCTCCCTCAAAAACTCAAAGACTTCACTTGAGTTTCCTTCTGCAATGAAAGTAACGGGCAAGTACAAATAATACCCAAAGACGTCGTAACTAATGGTGTTGGATGGATAAAAGTAAATGTTATTTACTAGGATGAATACAACTATGAGTAGGAAAAATAGTCGAATTGGGGTGAAATATGCTAAAATGTTGCGGTTTATTTGCATTCTGGAGGTGGATAATAATGTTCAGGTATGATTTATTAGTATGTTTCTTTTTCTTCAAATTCATCCCATCGTTGAAAGGATTGCAGGGCATCCGTACGCATAAATTGGTCTGTTTTTAATTTTCTCTGTTTGTAATTGAATTTAAGTTCTTCATAGATAAAAGCGTCATCAAAACCGCTGCTGGCGGCATCGTCTTTATTACATGCAAAGTTGAGCTCATCCAATCGCGCCCAATAGATGGCGCCCAGACACATGGGACAAGGTTCACACGAAGAGAAAATCGCGCAGCCCGTCAAGTCATAAGTGGATAACTGTTCGCAAGCTTTTCGTATCGCATTTATTTCGGCGTGGGCAGTAGGATCGTTGTCATTGGTTACGCTATTGGCGCTTTCTGCAATGATTTCTCCATTTTTGACAACCACAGCACCGAATGGACCACCACCCTTGTCAACATTATTGGTTGCTAATTGAATGGCCCTGGCCATGTATTCTTTGTATTCCGATGTCATGGGTCATTGATTTATTAAGTAAATATAAAAAATACAATTGAATTTGAAATATGGAGATGATTTTAGTGAGAAAATTGAAAAGAAAATGATGCTGGAAAAACTATTACTTTAGCTTCAAAAAAAGATAATCTACGCGTATGCCCGATTTTGATATATGGAGTTTTATAGCAGGTCTAGGAATCTTCCTTTTAGGGGTTTCTCAGATGGAAAGCGGACTCAAAAATCTTGGGGGTAAATCGTTTCGTCATTTTATTCGAACGCAAACCAAAAATCCGATCAAAGCAATATTGGTTGGGGTTTTTATTACGGCATTGCTTCAAAGTAGCAGTGTTGTTAGTTTGATGGTTTTGGCGTTTGTGGGTGCTGGAATTATTCCGTTGAGAAATGCCATCGCTATTATTTTAGGAACTAATATCGGTACGACCATTACAGGTTGGATTGTCGCTTCAATCGGGTTTAAATTTCCAATCGATGCGTTTGCTTTACCATTTTTAGGAATTGGAGGGATTCTGGTTACCTTCTTTAGTTCTCGTGTATTTTTCTCTGAACTGGGTCGGTTGTTAGTGGGTTTTGGAGCGCTGTTCCTCGGTCTCGATTTTATGAAAACAGCGATTGATGTGGCTTCCATTGAAACTTCTTTTTTGGGTGACCTCTACATTTTACCACAATTATTCTTCCCTATTGGCATAATCATGACTGCTATTATTCAGTCGAGTTCTGCAACAATGGCGATTACATTAAGTGCTTTGTATGCTGGCGTTATTCCTATTGAAGTTGCAGCGGCTATTGTGATAGGTAGTGACCTGGGAACAACTACCACTGTTCTACTCGGTGGGTTGAAAGGAAATCACGTCAAGCGACAAGTAGCTTACGGGCATGTCAGTTTTAATGTCGTTGCTGGAACTTTTGCGTTAATCATGCTTTATCCTTTGTTGTACTTTGTACAGGACATTCTTGTTATTAAAGACCCACTTTTTCAACTCGTAGTTTTTCACAGTAGTTTCAATATCCTTGGTGTGCTTATCGTTCTGCCTTTTTTGGGGAAATTTACACGTCAAATGGAACGCATGGTAAAACCAAAGAAGGTGACACTTTCGCCATTGCTCTCCACTGTTCCAACAGAAATTATTGAAGGTGCAATCGAAGCAATGCGAAAAGAAGGACAAGATTTGCTGGAGCGCGTTAAAAACTATCGATATGAAGCATTCAAAGTCGAACAAAGAGGAATTACCGAGACGATGTTTGCCAAACGCTCCTCTTCACTTTTGGAACAATATCGAAAAATTCAACTCAAAGAAGGTGAATTGATTTCGTATTACCTCAAAGTACATCGCAATGAAATGGCTGAAGGAGAATCAGAGCAAATTCAAAAATTGGTCAGTGCTGTCAAAAACCTAACACTTGCAGCCAAGAACATCAAAGGCATAATGCATACAATAGATGTGCTAAAAGATGGAGAAAAGACCGAAGAAATTACTTTACAAAAATCCATTCAGGAACAATTCACCGTTTTTTACGAAGCAGTTGAAGAACAGCAAAACGACACAGTAATTGAATTACTCATTAATCGTGCTTATCGCGAGAATGTGAATGCGATTTATAATATGGTTGAAAACGAAGTGCTTCGTAAAGATGAACTGACTTCTTTTTTACACCTCAACAGCCAAATCAAACAGTTTAAAACGCTTTATTGGCAGAGTAGGGAAGGGTTGAGCATGCCAAACGTGGATGAATCTACTCATCTTTAGCGCCTGTTGAGGGTAATTGCTGATAGAGCGTTGTTCTTCGTTGTCTTTATTTGCAGTTGAAATGAACAGAAAAGTCTTATCGATTACCTATTTTTGATAGTAATAAAATTTACCAATGGTCAAATCAGGTATTGGTTGTGAGAAAGAATTATGGGACGCAGCGAACGAATTGAGAGGCGCTGTTTCTTAAACCATCTACAAAAACTATATTTTTCCACTATGCGAGACCGTATTGAACTATAAGTTCATGGTATCATAAAACTTTTGTACATTTACAACGTTAGGAGTTATGAAAATCAATAGATATGGAAACGTTAGAACGGGTTTTTCACTCTGTTAAAGAGGAAAACAAAAAGACCGATAAACTGGTCAAAAAGAAAAATCCTTATCAGTTCAGTAATGATGAAGAGCACAACAACCGTTTGCTCGATACGATTTCAGAATGTAAGGAAATAGTAAACAATGTGAATAATGTTTACTTAAACCTTTTCGAAATCTTAAATGATATCTATGAAGTTGATCCAGCAACTTTGGAAGATAAAGATCATTCTTTTCTGAATAAGATGATCAAAAGTCTAAACAAAATGAATAAGCAAGTTTCGCGTTTCTTTAGTGAACTCATGAGAGAAAAAGCGCTTCGAGAAGGTTGTCAAAGTCCGCTAATGGATCTGCGCATCAATATTCGAAGTATGCGCGAAACAATTGCAGATATTGAAGATAAACTGGTCGATAAAGATGATGATACCGATCAATTAATTGACGATCTGTTGGGACAGTTCTAAAAATCGTTGCATGTGCGAATCTACACCACTACCTCTTTCCAAAGAAAATATGAGAAACTGTGCAAAATAAAGAAGCGATATGCCTGTTTATCGGATCGGTTGTACGACTTTGTTTTTGAACGCAATTTAACTCCTCGGGGCGACTTGCTATACCGCAGAAAGGAAAACCAAGCGGAAGTATTTAAGGCACGACTTAAATCATGTACCAATAATGGTAAAAGTTATGGGTTCAGAATGGCTTATCTTATTCTTCCAGAATATGCAATCTTGTTAGAGGTTTACCCAAAATGGGGGCCAAAAAGAGCTGATGATATAACTCCAGAGGGCGTGGGTTATTTGTTAGCTGAGGCGTTAGGAGAAAAAGATGATCATATGTTACTTGAATTGCAGGCTAACGATAAAAAGAAGAAAATGGAATTTCATGAACAAGTAGAAGAAACAATGATTGAGCGGTTAGATGAAGAAGAGTAACCGTACTGATAATTAAATAACTCTTTTTAGCTACCTTTCTTCCATCATGTTAAAACTATAAAGATTGTAGCCAAATCAAACAGTTTAAAACGCTTTATTGGCAGAGTAGGATTGAGCTTTTCTAATGCGAATGCCCACCAAATCCAGCTTCTTCATCCTTAATCAAATCAAAAGCACCATTTAACAAAAATGTATGATCGTGCCACTTGTTATCAATAGCGATCCAATCGTTTTGACGTTGTATGACTTTAACCTGGGTGCGTTTGAAATGCGTTTCTCCATCCTGTTTATCTGTCGCAACTAAAACGAAACTTTCCGCATTGATTTCGGTTACAGCAGTTGAAGGGAGTGCTAATAGTGAGTCGTCAGCCACGTTTATTTTACCATTTACATAGGCTCCAATCGTTAAATGTGGGGAGATAGAATCAGGATGTGCATGGACGAGTACTCTGCGGTCGTCCTTAACTTCAGCTCCTATCCGATGTATAGTGGCGGTGTAAATAGCTTTACGTTCTCCGTGTAGCCAAAATTTTAATGGTTGACCTTCGGAAAGTGCTGGAATATCTTTAGCAAAAACTTGCAGTTCCAAATGAATATGATCCGGATCGACGAGTGCCATTAATTGTGTTTCATCACCCACCCATGTTCCCGTAGCGATATTTACTGATGAAATAATTCCATCTGAGGGAGCTAATACAGCATAACTGCTCGACATCTCGCCTGAAAGCACAGCATTTGGAGAAATATGGATCAGCTGTAATTGCTGTTGCAAACTGTTGCGAGTAGCCCGCTTTGAAAAGAAAGCACTTTTTGCTGCAAGAAAATCTTTTTTTGCCACTACATTTTCCTTGTATAATTGTTGGAGTCGATGGTATTCCTGTTCGAGATATTCCAATTCACTTTCTGCTGCGACAAAACGCTCCTGTAATTTCAAAATTCCTTGATGTTCAATAATAGCCAGTGTTTCCCCTTGCTTTACGTGATCACCTACGATGACTTTCACTTGCTTGATGTAGCCGGGGAGAAAATGACTAATGACATGACGATGTGAAGGTGGGAGGTCTATTAAGCCCGTGAAATTAATGTTTCGCTCAAAAGAGCGCCGTTGAGGTGCACCAATTTTGTAATCGTTCGCCTCCATTTGATCGTTAGTTAATACCAAGCCACCTTCTTCGTGATGGTCGTGCACATCTCCCACTGAATTTGTTTTTTCATTGCAGGCTGTGAATATTAAAAATGCGGATATGTAAAATATATATTTCATGATTTTCGCTTAAAGAAGTAAATAATTGAGTTGAATTATGGTTTGATTATACCCATTCAGTAGTTTGAGATATTCGAGTTGGATCATTTTGGCCGTTTCAAGACTTTGCGTGTATTTAAAAAAGTCGATTTCACCCGCATAATAACTTTTCGAAGCTGTTCTGGCAATTTCCTTACTGAGTGCCAGTCCTTCATTTTCATAATAGTTCAATTGATTCGAGAAATTCTGACGTTGCGCTTTTAGTTGCTTTTTATACGACGCTAAACGGTATTCGTAGTGCTTTTTTTCATATTCCTGAGCTTCGATTTCGAGCTTTTTAGATTGTATTCTTGCACGGTCACCAGAATAAAGTAAGGGGATGCGAATACCAACTTGATAAGCATGAAGATAATCATCGAGTCCTCGGTTTGAACCCACTGAATAATTCAAGCTCAGATCCGGAAGCATGCGTTTTTTCTCCAGTTGATAATCATTTTGCTTGATTTTAACTTGTGATGAAAGAATTAATCTGCCCATGCTGTAAAGGCTATCTACATTTTGTTGGGTCAACTTTTCCAGAGGTGATGATGCGACCTGAAATAGGGTGTCGGATTGAATAAAGCTGCGCATCTCTTCATACGCTCTAAGCAATTCACTGTTCACACTTTTAAAATCAGTTTGTATTTTTCGTTGTTTGGAAATTGCGGTTAATTTCTCGAGGTTGTTTGAACCACCGAGATCAAAATTGCGCTTTGCTTTAGCGGCGAAATCTGAATAAATACTGTCGAGTTGCTGTAAGACAGATTTGCGTTCCTCCAAATAGATGAGGTAGTAATATTGCCGTGTAATTTGCTGGAATAATTCTGCTTTTCGAAGTGCATATTTATGTTTTGACAATTGGGTGCGTGAGACATTGAGCTTTTTCGCCGAACCATAAGTCGTGGGAAAAGAAAAGTTTTGTTGAACGCCAAACTTATGATTTGGTACACCATTTGGGGCCAAGTCGTTTTCATCAAAAGCATTGTAAAATGTTGTTTTTTCAAAATCAAAAGCTGTTTTTTCTGCAGTCTCCCGCGCTTCTATAAGAGTTTGACTTGATGCTAAACCTGAATTGTTGGTGTTAGCAATGTTTTTCAGCTGACTCAAGTTAAGTACCTGAGGTTCTTGTCCAAAAGCAAAGCTACCTGAAAAAATCAGCAGGAGAGGAATAATTTTCATCGTATTCGAAGTTTTTAAGGATTTTGAAGAACGTGATTTTAACAGTCCGTAAAGTACGGGTAAAATGATTAGTGTCAACAAAGTCGATGTGATCAATCCACCGATGACAACGGTAGCCACGGGACGTTGAACTTCGCCACCTGCACCAGTAGAAACAGCCATAGGCAAAAAACCGAGTGCAGTGGTGCTGGCAGTTAATAAAACGGGCAGCAAACGATCTTTCGCCCCTTTGACAATTAATTCGCGAACAGGAGTAGTTGAAAAATCAAAGGTTTTATAGTGCTCAATTAAAATTATTCCGTTGAGTACTGCAATACCGAACAATGCGATAAATCCAACACCAGCGGAAATACTAAAAGGCATGTCGCGAACCCATAAGAGTAAGACGCCCCCAACAGCGGCTATAGGAATAGCACTAAAGATTAAAACAGACTCGATAATAGATTTAAATGCAAAATACAGCATAATGAAAATTAATGCGAGAGCAACGGGAACAGCATAAAGCAATCGGTTTGAAGCACGTTGAAGATTTTCGAATTGTCCACCATAGGTAATACGATAACCGACAGGAAGGTCCAATTGCTCATCTAAGCGAGCTTTTATCTTATCCACAACTGTTTGTAAGTCACTATTCCGAACGTTAACTCCAACTACGATTCTACGATTTGTTTGATCACGTGAAATTTGAGCGGGACCTTCCTCATATGAAATAGAGGCAACCTCATTCAGCGGGATTTTAGTGTCCTTCGGCGTATCGATCATGAGACCTTGAAGATCCTCAATTGATTCGCGGTGATTTGCCTGAACGCGCGCGACGAGATCAAATCGCTTTTCTCCTTCGAAGATGACTCCCATCTTTTTACCTGCAAAGGCCATAGAAACGATTTCGTTGAGTTCCGTTATATTTAATCCGTACATCGCCAATTTATCGCGCTGGTAACGTACCCTCATTTGAGGCAACCCGGTGACCTTTTCAACAACAATATCTGTTGCTCCAGGAATATTCTTAATCAAGGATTTAATCGTTTTACCTTTGGATTGTAATAAATCCAGATCTTCGCCAAATATTTTTATTGCAATATCCGATCGCACGCCAGTGATTAACTCGTTGAAGCGCATTTCGATGGGTTGAGAAAATTCAATGCCAATAGCGGGTATGATTTCCAGTACTTTTTTGATGGAATCTGCCAGTGCATCTTTAGAGTCTGCTGTAACCCATTCTGATTTATCTTTGAGGATTACCATCACATCTGTTTGCTCCATTGACATGGGATCGGTAGGCACTTCTGCTGCACCAATACGGGTAACTGCAGTTTTTACTTCAGGGAAATTATCTAATAATAGCTGTTCAATTTTTGTTGATGTTTCGATTACTTTTTCTAAGGATTTCCCGGTTTTCATTACGGGTTGGATAACAAAATCTCCTTCGTCTAATTGAGGAACAAATTCTCCACCCATGTTGGAAAAAACAACAAATCCAATTGCAAGAAGTCCAATTGAACTTCCGATCACTACCTTCTTTTGGCGCAAAGCCCATTTAAGTGAGGGAATATACGCCCAACGGACTCCTTCCAGAATTTTTTCTGAAATTTTAAACCTGTTTTTAGCTTTACTATTTATAAAAATGGATGACATCACCGGAACATAGGTGAGGCAAGTAATTATCGCACCAATAATGGCAAATATAAAAGTCAGTGCCATCGGAATAAACATTTTCCCTTCGACTCCGCTTAACGAGAGAATTGGAATGAAGACAATAATGATAATGAGCTGACCGAAAATGGCAGATCGCATCATTCTAGATGTTGCTTTTATGGTGGTTTCGTCCTTGTCTTCCTGATTGAGCGATCCCTTTTTAGATGCTTTTTGTAGAAGTCGTAGCGCTGTAAATTCAACAATGATGACAGCTCCATCGATGATGATTCCAAAATCGAGTGCGCCCATACTCATTAAGTTAACATCGATATTGAAAACATACATTAAGGAAAGCGCAATCAAAAAACACAATGGAATTACAGATGAAATGATCAGTCCTGCGCGAATATTCCCAATCAAAAGAATAACGACGATGGCAACAATGATAAAACCAATCAGTAGATTTTCAATGACTGTAGAGATTGTTTTGCTAACCAATGTACTCCGTTCAAGAAATGGTACTATTTCTACTCCTTCGGGTAGTGATTCTTGCAATTGTGCTATACGCGCTTTGACAGCTTCAGTTACCTCGTTAGAATTGGCTCCCTTTAACATCATGATTTGACCCATGACCTTTTCACCTTCTCCATCACTTGTAACAGCTCCAAAACGAGGTGCATGCCCCATTTGAACTTTGGCAATATTACCGACCGTGACTGGCTGATTTTCTTTAACAGTAATGACGGTTTTACGTATGTCTTCAAGGTCTTCAACCAATCCTTCTCCACGAATAAAATAGGCTTGGTCTTCTTTTTCAATGTAACTCCCTCCCGCAACACTATTATTTTTTTGTAGTGCATCAAAGAAGTCGTTAATAGAAATACCTTTCGCATGGAGTTCGGCTGTGTTGATAGCGACTTCGTATTGTTTGAGGTATCCTCCCCAAGTATTGATTTCAACCACACCATTGATTCCAGCTAGTTGACGTCGTACCAACCAATCTTGAATGGTTCGTAAATCTGTTAGCGAGTAATTGTCTTTGTGTGCTTCATCAACCTCAATGGTATATTGGTAAATTTCTCCTAAACCAGTTGAAATAGGGCCCATTTCTGGTGAGCCAAACCCTTTAGGGATTTTGTCCTCAGCAGATTTGATTTTTTCTGCAATTAATTGTCGCGGCAGATAGGTCCCCATATCGTCTTCAAAGACCAAGGTGACGACAGAAAGTCCAAACTTTGAAGTCGAGCGAATTTCTTTAATTCCCGGAAGATTCGCCATTTCCAACTCGATGGGATACGTGATAAACTGCTCGACATCGAGTGTTGAGAGGTTTCGCGAAGTTGTTAGTACCTGAACTTGATTGTTGGTCACATCGGGAACAGCACCTATAGAAATCCGGGAAATGGCATAAATACCAAATCCTATAATAAAAGCTGTGAAAAGTAAAACGATAAACTTGTTCCTTACACTGGAACGAATAATTTTTGCTAACATGGATTAAACGGATAAAAAGTGAATAAAATCGAACTTTCTAACAGCCGTTTTTGGGTGGTTGAAGAAGGTTTGAAGCCGCCACAGAAGTATGCGGTTCTTCGTAGTAGAAATAATGTTCAGAAACGTTGTTTTCGGGTTGGTAAGCTACGACGAATTCGGGGTGGTCAATTTTAAGATCTATACAAACGTGGTGCGAGTGATGAAAGGGAAGATTTTTGTGATCTTCGTTGTTCTCGTTCTTATGTTGCTCTTTCTGCCCTCCGTAATGCTTGTTGATAAAAGTCAGCAAACTGTCTCCATCACTTTCATGATGCTCCTGATAATGTTCGAGTAGCTCTGGTAGTTTAGTAATATCAGTAACGCTCAAATGAAGAGACTGGGCAATCGTTAACGACATTAGCGGTATGAGCAATAACAACTTCACGTAACAAAATTAAAGAAAAAAAAGGAAAGAATGATTTTAAACTAGTTGAAAGCTAAATAATCGTCATTGTTCGTTAATTAAGACATCTAAGGAAAAAAAGCAATAACTACTTCTTTATTTGAGTATCTTCGTCTTCGTCGTGATTTGGATCAGTAATGGTTATATCGTCGTCATCGCGTACCAGACCACCTTCATTGTCGTCACCTTCATCTCCTTTTTCAAAACAAGAGTGATCGCGGGAATCATTATTTTCACGCGGCTGAATATCTGATTTATGACAGCTACCCAACGCAAACAAACCAATTGCGAATATTGAAAAGACTGTATATCGAATCGACTTTACCATAATTACCTTCAAATATAAAGTAATTTTATCGTTATTCCAAATATTGTTTGATTAGTTTGAATATAACGAGCGTTCCTTTTACGGAACCGTCTTCATTGTAAAGTTGTTGAGGTCCAATCATTTCAATAGATCGAGCAGATATTTTTTGTAAGAGATCAATGCGACCTTTTGTGATGAGCATACCTTGAGATTCATGGTCTCCTGTCTCTGGATGCTTCTTTTTTACAGACTGTTCAATTCCTACACCGTTATCACAAATTTCTATACGGATATGGTCAAGATGATCGGTGATATTAATCGTTATCTGTCCTTTGCGCTTTTTTAATGGCAAAATACCATGAATAATACTGTTTTCAACGAAAGGCTGTAAAAACATTGCGGGCACTTTAAGTAGCTCTATCTCTACATTTGCTCCCACGTTGATGGAGTAGTTGATTTTATTTTGAAACCGCATCGATTCCAGGTCGAGGTAAAGTTGGAGTCGTTCTAGTTCATCACCGAGCGCTACCATTCCGTCTTTACGGTGTGAGCTATCCAGATTTTTTCGAATAAGTTTAGCAAAACGCGATAAGTATTTATTGGCCGATTTTTTGTCTGACGAATTGATATAATATTGAATGGAGTTTAAAGAATTGAAGATAAAATGACGATTCATACTCGCGTTGAGTGATTGTTGTTCGAGCTTGGTCAGTTTATTTTTAAATTCCAGTTGCAGGCGATAATTTTTCCTTCTGAGCTGTGCAACACGAACGCGATCGAGGGCGTAAACAATCAGTCCTGCAAGAAGAACCATGATACTATAAAACCACCAGGTTCTGTAAAAAGGAGGAAGCACTTCTATAGCTGTTTTAAAACTACTGGATTGCTTTCCAATTTGGTTGGTTGCACGAAAATGTAAGGTGTAATTCCCTAATGGTAAATTGGTGAAATTGACTGTTGGATTCTCTGAAAGTGGCGACCATTTTTCTGAAAATCCTTCTAGTCGATATTGATATTGAAGGTCGTCGGGATGGGTGAGAAAAAGTACGTCAAAATTGAATTGTACATCATTGTTTTTATAGGCGATTTGGAGCTGGCCTTCAGTTGTCGATTTAATGGCTTGTAATCGGCTATTCGGAATGGGTTTGAAATTGATATGAATTCCTGTGAGGTTTATTTTTGGAGGAGCGGAGGTATAAAGAAGGTGTCGTTTTTGGAGATGCATTTTCATTAACCCTGAGGCCGTTCCAAACCAAAAAATATCGCGATTTTTATCGTAATAATGAGCGTTTAGATTAGTCTCTAAATCAACAAGACCCTCATTAATAGAGTAGTGGTGGATGATTGCTCCCGACTCACTCAGTTCATACATTCCACTATTGGTGCCTACGAAGAAAACAGTATCAATGTGCTGGATAAAGTTGACATAATCGTTGCCCGTCTTCCGCTGTAAAATTTTTCGTTTGAAAGTGTCTTCGTCCTGGATATAAAGTCCGTTTTCAGTTCCCGCCCATAACTTTCCTCTGGGATCTTGTTCAATGCAGTTAACACCAGCCTCAAATGCCGCAATATTCTTGGTTTTTCCATTTTTGAGTTCAATTACTCCTTCCTGACTAGCCATAAATAAGGCATCTTCTTGCTGAATGAAATCACGAACGTTTCTACCTAAATCATTTTGCGCTGTTAGGGGTGTTATTTGTCTTTGATTTAGATTGAATGCTACAGGAGCCTCGGCTGTCCCGATGTAAAAGGTACTATCATTAATCGCCTTTACACCTCTTATGCGATTGGCAGGCAATCCATCTTCTTCATAAAAGCTATACCATTGATTATAGTCGTAATAAAAAAGTCCGAAATTACTACCGAAAACAATGCCTTCTTCACTGTAATCCATACTCCAAACACTGCTCGGAATGTAATCGATTGGTTTGATTTCTTCGTTCTTGCTTACGCGAAAAATACCTTTGTCGTAAGTCGAAATCCAGCGATCATCATTTTTATCTTTAATAATTGATATCACAAGGTTGCTGGGCCATCCATTCTTTTTAGAATAATAGTTAAATGTTTCTCCAGTAAATCGAATAAGTCCTTTCCCCCCTGTGCCTAGCCAATAGTTGCGCTCGCGATCGATAAAAATGGTGTTAATGTCGTTGATGGGCAGCCCTGTAGATTCAGTTAACCTTAAAATGGTGTCTTTCTCCAGGCAAACTGCGCCTTCTCTGGAATTCAGCCAGAAATTACCGAAGGGGTCAGTAATCATGGAGCGAAAAGGGGTGTTTTGTTGGCGGTAAATGGTGTCGATCTGTCCGCTGTATTTAACGTGAAGCAAAGAGCCATCATAGGTAGTTGCTAAAATGGAGTCACGCAATAAGTGTACTGATGAAAAAGAGGTGTTTTTAGTATGAGGTATAGTCTCGAATTTCCCAGAATTATATCTTTGAATACCATTACGTGTAGCTAGAAGTATGTCTTTGTTTTTCATAACACCACCGCGAATACGTTCTGGGCTATTGTTGATCACATTGAGCTGTTGTGTTGCTTTATTCAACTCCAATAATCCGTTGCCATTGGTCATCACTAAAATTTTTTTACCGTATTTAAGGATAGAAGTGACATTAGCAGGGGGTAAATGGGGGGGGAACTTCGCATAACAGAAGGTGTCTGACTTGTATTGATAGGAAATACCCTTGTCGTGACCAATGAACAATGTATCATCGATGATGTTCAAATGCACTGCACGATTGTTGAGCAAGCCACTGCTCTTACCGTAAGTAAGAAATGAAGTGCCATCAAAACGCGCTAGACCACCAAAAGTTGCAATCCAAAGATATCCTTCTTCGTCCTGCTCAATGGCGTTGACTTGTGATTGAGGGAGACCTTCACTCGTGCTATATTCTAAAAAGGAATAGTTTTGTGCGTAGTAATAAAAAGGCAGAAATAATAATAGAAAGCAGCACCATTTCATTATTCTATGCCTTTTAGCGTTTTTAAAAATTGGCTGACACGATTGCGTGCCACGGGAAGTTGAATTCCTTCTTCTAATTCGATAATATGACCATCTTCTGAAATGTATTCCTCAATGTTATTCATATTCACCATGTACGATTTGTGTATCCTATAGAAAATTGAATCATCCAATATGTCTTCGTAAACTTTTAATGTGCGCGTATCGAGATAACGCGTTCCATCTTTAAAGTGTAACATCGTGCAGTTTCCACTCGCCTCAAGGTAAGTGATATTATTTTCATCAACGATTTTTACACCCTTTGTATGTGAAATAGCAATGCGGTGCGTTTCCTTATTCCGTACTAAACGATCAGCTAAATTCTGGAGCGAATGAAAATAATCTTTATAATTAGAAGGATTGTTAGTGAATGTTTCTTTGGTGGCGATGATTTTATCAACGGCTACTCTTAGATCTTCCTCATCAATAGGTTTGAGAATGTAATGTGCTGCATTCGCCTGAAAGGCACGAATCGCATAATCCTTAAAGGCTGTGACAAAAACCACCAAAAAATTGCGGTTCTCAATCATATCCAGAAGTTCAAAACCTTCAGAACCACTTGGCATACGTATATCCAGAAAGACGACATCCGGCTGAGAACTTTCGATGATACTTTTGGCATCCTCTTTATCTTCTGCTTCACCAATGATGTCGATTTCAGGGCAACAACTTTCAAGCATCATAATGAGATTCTTTCGAGCTAATTCCTCATCATCAACAACTACAGCACGTAAATTCATAGGTATCAGATTTTACATAAATGTAATAAAAACTTATTACTGAGCGATCAATTGCAGGTTGATGAACAATGTGGTTTACACTGTTTATTGCTTAACAACTACAACTGAATCAATAGTTCTAACGCCTAAAGATGTGATGGGTATATAAACCATATCAATTTTATACATTAGCTATTAAACCTTAAAAAAAAGCGATGAGATTAACATTACAAATAGATCGAGACATTTGGATATTTAATGATAACGGAAATTAGACCGCGTAAGCTACTTTTCTTTTAAAGATAAAATGACATTACTCAGCGGATAAAAAGTGTGGTTGAGCTAAAACTAAGAAGAAAGCCTCGGGAGGCTACTGAACAAAGTTATATTTGTCCCTAAATGAAACCCCGGAAGCAAGATCAAAATTTATTGAATCCAAGTGAAGGTGGAGAACAGGTTCCCCATATTGAATATAGTGGAGGTAGGATCAAGTGCGCCTATAATTGCGAAGGGGTGTATAGTTATGCGATTTCCTCTGAATTGGGCACCATTGTAGCGAAAGGTGATTTTAGAAATGGGTTTGAAATTGAAGTAGATGCCTTGGAACCTGGCTTTTATCAGTTGGTGATCTTTAATGCGTATCGACGTATTAACTATCCGTTTCAAGTGAAAGAAAACGATAAAGTGTAGAAGTGACTTCATGTTCAGACTCTTGATGACTCATGTGTCCAGCATGTTGTAAAAGTGTTAAATTATTTCCGCTTTTTTTAACGAATTTGATGATTTTATTTGTGTCAATCAACGGATCATTTGCCCCGTGAATGATAAGTGCTTCTTTTGCTTTATGCTTGAGTGTTTCCTCTTGAGCCGATCGTTTGCGCATGGCATGGATAACAGCAATTATTTGTTCTTTCGGAAGCTGTCGCGCCGCTTTAATTAAATCGTAAATGGCTTGCCGATGAGCTGTTGGGTCGATGTACAGATTAGGAATCGCTGTTTCTAAAAAAAGTGATTTGTTTTTAGCGACTACTTGAGCTACGCGCTTCCGCTCTTGTTTTTTTGAAGGACTATCAGGCCAGGGGTGTGAATTTAATAATACGAGTCGCGATATCAATGAAGGGAACGTGGACGTCAGTTCCAGTCCGACGTACCCACCAAGTGAATGACCAACACAGCTGCATGATGCTATATTTAATTCATCTAATAACCGGGCGACGGCTCGAGCCATTTCTGGAATTGAATTGACACGTTGAGAGTTCATAGACCCTCCATGTCCTGGTAAATCGATCAGAATGAGTTGATGATGAGGTAATTTGTTAGTTAGAAAACTCCACATGGACCGGTCTTCCAAAAATCCATGTAAAAAAAGAACAGAATAGCCGTTTCCGACTATCCTGTAGTTCAATAATGGTTCGTTCTTCATTATTTATTCATTATATCCTCGATCTCTTCTACTTCGATTGGAATATTGGGCATCATATTTAATGGTCCTTGCCCGTCACGAATGATCAAATCATCCTCTAGACGAATACCTAAATTCTCTTCAGGAATGTAGATCCCAGGTTCACATGTGAAAACCATCCCCGCTGAAATAGGTTTGTGATAGAGGCCGTAATCATGTGTGTCTAAACCGATATGGTGTGAGGTTCCATGCATGAAATATTTTTTATAAGCAGGCCAATCTGCATGTTGGTTTTTAATATCTGTTTTGTCGAGCAATTTCAGCTTAACCAGTTGCTCTTCCATAAGTTTCCCCACCTCCTTGTGATACTCAGGAATTAAAGTGCCTGGTACAAGTAGTTTTTCAGCTTCTTTTTTCACATGAAGCACGGCGTTGTATACTTCTTTCTGTCGTTCGGTATATTTTCCGCTGACGGGAAATGCTCTCGTTTGATCCGAACAGTAATTCGCATATTCAGCACCGAAATCCATTAAAATAACATCACCATCTTTGCATTGGTCTTTATTTTCAATGTAGTGCAACACACATGCATTTGCACCTGTTGCTATGATTGGCGTATAGGCAAACCCTTTCGCTCTGTTTTTGGTGAATTCATGAATGATTTCAGCTTCGATCTCGTGTTCCCAAACCCCCGGTTTGATAAATTCCATCACCCGGCGAACGGCACCTGTTGTAATGTCACATGCTTTTTGCATGATCTCTAATTCGATGTCCTCTTTTACAGATCTGATCTCATGTAAAATTGGTGCACTTTTATGAACTTGATGCGCCGGATACTCCTTTTTACACCAGTCAATGAATCGATCTTCGCGAAGCTCAACCTCCGTGTTTCCGCGTAAATGTTCGTTGGTGTTGAAGTAGATTCCTTCGGCTTCCGCCATCATTCTTTTGAAGACCTGATCAAATTCTTTCAGCCAGAAAACAGTTTTGATACCAGTAGCTTCGTACGCCGCTTCTTTGGTTAGTTTTTCACCTTCCCAAACCGCAATATGTTCGTTCGTTTCACGAAGGAATAGTACCTCGCGGAATTTTTTGTCAGAAGCATCAGGGAAAAGCACAAGAATACTCTCCTCCTGATCGACACCTGATAAATAAAAAATATCTCTGTGTTGATGAAAAGGGATCGAACTATCTGCACTTATTGGATAAATATCGTTCGAATTGAAGACAGCCAAAGCTCCTGCCTTCATCTTTTGCATAAATTTGGTCCTGTTTCTTTCAAATAATCGCTTGTCGATCGGTTCGTATCTCATAGTCTTTGTATTTATGTTGTATGTACGTTTATTGAATTTGGCAAGGTACAAAATTCTCGTTGGTCCTGCATTTTTTTTCATTGAAATATTGGAGCGTAAATAGTTTACGTTCTACTGTCGTAAGTTTGTGATGAACTTAAAAAAACAGGAATGATGAGAACGATATTTGATAACCTTACAGTGCAGCACATACAAATCGAAGAACACAATAATAAAGCTTCTGTTGAGGTACGATTTTTACAAAACAACGAATGGATTGCCTCAACTTTGGTACTCGATCATACGGATTTGAATCAACTTTTTGCAAAAATGAATGCCTGTGGAATTGCCGTTTCTCTGAGCGATGATTTCAATTGTTATTCAACGGAGGAGGGTAGAATATTTACGCTGAATTGTAATGAGAAAGGATGGAGTGAAGTCGCCTTAAACTCTTTTACACCAGTGAATCCGGTGCGTCAACTTCGCGCGTAAATTACGTTTTCTCCCGCAGCAGCCGTACAATCGTTCTGATATCTACAATGCGGAACAGGAAGAGCGCTGCCGTACCCACCAAAAGTGTTGCGAAAAAGCCCATTGCACGATTATTCCATAGGAGAATATAATGTGAAGCAGCGAGGAGAACGAAGAGGAGCAGACCTATTTTAGCGAGGTGTTTGTAGTGAACATTGAGTTGGAATACGCGGAGCACCAACAGTATTTGAATGAGTGATGTGAGTGATTGCGTTCCCAGAGTGGCAAATGCGGCACCTTCTGCTTTGAACATGGGGATCAAGATGAGATTCGCTGTAAAATTCACCGCAATCCCTGCGAGGGCCATACGATTGAGCAGTTTTAAATTGCCATTAGCCGTGAGAAGGGTTCCAAACACGTGACTTGCGGCCATGGGGATAAAGCTCAGGATAATCCAACGGAACGAATGACTGGCTGCGTCGATTTCTTGATTGTATATTATTTCCATAAGCGTGACTGCCGATTGACTCGCTGCTATGCCAAGTACAAATGCTGTACCTACCAACATGAGTGCCGCCGAATTTAGAATTGGTTTAATGGACTCCCGTTGTTTAATTTGACGCGCAAAAATCGGTAATAATAATCCCGCTACTAAAAAGGCGAACATGTTCACGGCATCCAGGAGTCGGAAGCCTTGAGCGTATATTCCGGCCTGTTCTTGTCCCTCGGGTAAGAGCCGTTCAATCATAACGGCATCCATCCGCGTATAGAGCATCATGAGTAATATGAGCAGCGCGTAGGGCGTGCTTTGTTTGAGTAGAGCTCGCGAAAATAACTGACGAAATGCAAATTGTACGCGACCAATTTTGATATAAGAAAGCACCAGTGCTACTAAAACAGTAATGAAATAGGTGACTGTTTGGGCGTAAACAAACCACTCGATTTTGAAAGGTGTTTCTATCCATGAACTGTATAAAAGCACTGCGCAGATAATAATCAGCAAAAAACGATCGAGTACGGATAAAATAGCATCTATTCTAAATAAGTGCAACCCCGCAAAATTACTTCTCAAATAGAGGAGGAGTCCCGCCAGAAACTGATTGAAAACGAGGAGTGACAACAGGTGCATTTGAAAATTGTCATAACCCAAAAGTAATGCCAGACCTATGCTCAATGCAAAATAGGCTCCGCCTAAGATGAATCTTAACCCGAGGATGGGACCGATATATTTCACCACAGTATTGGGGTGTTGCGCAATATTTTTTGTGTTGTAATTATTGATACCAATATCCAGGACGATATTGAAGAGAAAGGAGAAGTTCAACAGTGAAAAATACATGCCATAGTCTTCTGCACCAACTGTATTCTGAACCTGTGCGTCGATCGCAAAAAGATAGAACGGCTTGATCAACAAGTTGAGCACTATGATCATGATTAAATTACCGAAAAATTTTTTTTGCATGATTTTGACCTTCTGCAGCAAGAACAAATATACGAAAACCCTAACGTTATGTTTAATGAAACTGTGGACTGAACGAAAATGTCGGACAAACGGTTTAAATCATTAAATTAGACCTATGGATAAAAAGATAGATAAATATTTAACCGACCAGCAAGCATACTTTGAATCTCAAGCCACGCGATCAGTTCGATTCAGGAAGGAAAAGCTCAAGCTGTTGCGAGATATGCTGAAAGATAATGAAGATCGTTTGAATGCTGCTATCAACGCTGACTTCAAAAAGTCGGAATTCGATACATTTACGAATGAGTTGGCGCTTCTTTATCTTGATATTGACGAAGCGATTGCGAAATTGCGAAATTGGTCGCGGAGGAAAAGGGTAAATACAAATGTCATTAATTTTCCTGCCAAAAGCTTTATCTATCCGGATCCATTAGGTAGTACATTGATTATTGGAGCGTGGAATTATCCGTTTCAACTATCCTTTGCGCCCGTGATTGCGGCCATGGCGGCTGGGTGTACGATGACGTTAAAGCCCAGTGAAGTGCCGTCGAATACGAGTAGCGTGATCGCCGAGCTTGTAGAGGACTATTTTGATCCAGCATATTTTCAGGTTGTCGAAGGAGGCGTTGAGGAAACTACCGCACTTTTAAAATTGAAATGGGATAAAATATTTTTCACAGGAAGTGTTCCCGTAGGAAAGATTGTCTATCAAGCCGCTGCTGAAAACCTGGTTCCAGTAACCCTTGAATTAGGTGGTAAAAGTCCTGCAATCATTACGAAGGATGCGAATCTCGATCTCGCTGTGCGACGAATTGTTTGGGGGAAATTTTTGAATGCTGGACAGACCTGTATAGCGCCCGATTATGTCGCTGTTGCGAAGGAAATTAAAGAGGATTTTATTCAACGTCTAATCAACCGTATAGCGGAGATGAACTATGCGACTGATAAAGGGAATTACGTGCAAATTATCAACGATAAAAACGTTCAACGGCTCGAAAAACTCATTCAGGAA
>CAJXMN010000025.1 GCA_913056215.1 uncultured Flavobacteriales bacterium
CAAAGCAAAATGTAAGGTCCCGATCAAACGCTTATGGATTAGCTCTCTCACAGAGGAAGCCATTAAAGAAGGATTTGAACAACTCAAAGACGCAGGTAAATTCAATAATTTATATGCAGCGGGAAGTACGCGTGCTATTGGAGACTGGATACTTGGTATCAATGCTACACGGCTGTTTACGAAAAAATTTGGTCACCAAAAACAAGTACTGTCGATTGGAAGAGTTCAAACCCCTACCTTGGCCATGATCGTTAATCGACAACTCGAAATTGATCATTTTACACCACAGGATTATTGGGAACTTCGCACCGTTTATCGCGACACCGAATTTAACAGTGTACTGGGCAAAATCAAAAAGGAAGAAAAAGCGAAATATGCACTGGAAAAAATCTCAGAAGCGGAATTTACCATCACCTCCTTTGAGCAGAAAGAGGGAAAAGAAAAACCGCCGCGATTATTTGATTTGACCGCTTTGCAAGTGGAAACCAACAAAAAACTGGGATATTCAGCCGATCAAACACTGAAACATATTCAAAGTTTATATGAAAAAAAACTAGTGACTTATCCCCGCGTGGACACCACTTATCTTCCCGAGGATGTCTATCCCAAGATACCAGGCATCTTGAAAAATTTAAAATACTACCAGGAACTTGTCGCTCCGGTGTTAGAAGGTAAAATTCGGAAGAGCAAACAAGTCTTCGATAATAAAAAGGTCACAGATCACCACGCAATCATCCCGACGGGTGTCAATCCATCAGGAATTTCCGTCGAAGAGAAACGAGTCTATGACACAGTAGTCAAACGATTTATTTCAGTTTTCTATCCTGATTGTAAGGTGAGTAATACCACCGTTCTCGGTGAAGTGTTGAAGTTGGAATTCAAAGCGACGGGAAAACAGATTCTCGAACCCGGTTGGAGAAAGGTATACGCTGTCGATAAGAAAAAATCCAAGAATAAGGACGAAAAACTCATGCCCACCTTTGAAAAAGGAGAAAAAGGCCCGCACGAACCACGTATTGACCAAAAGAAAACATCGCCACCCAAACCGTATACGGAAGCTACACTGCTGCGCGCAATGGAAACGGCTGGTAAGCAAGTAGACGATGAAGAAATGCGCGAACTTCTTAAAGATAATGGAATTGGACGCCCTTCTACCCGTGCCAATATTATTGAGACACTCTTCCGCAGACGCTACATTACGCGTAACCGAAAATCGATCGTGGCTACACAAACGGGAATTGACCTGATCAAGGTTATTGATAATGAAACCTTAAAATCTCCGCAATTGACTGGAGATTGGGAAGGAAAACTTCGACTGATTGAAAAAGGTGAGTTCCAACCAGAGCAATTCAAAAAAGAATTGGTAGAAATGGTGGTAGAATTAACAAACGAAGTGTTGTTCAACGAAAAACAACAGACAATTACCATTATAGACGAAGAAGAACTCAAGAATAAAAAGAAAGCTACCTCCAAACAAAAAAATAAAAAACGCGCTCCCAGCAAAAAAACAATGATCACAGAACTGAAGTGCCCTAAATGCGACCAGGGAACACTTGTAAAAGGTAAAAAAGCCTATGGATGTGAACGCTTCAAAGCGGGTTGCCAATTTGTAGTCCCCTTTGAGTTCATGGGCAAGAAGCTGACGAATAAACAGCTCTCCGATTTGATCCAAAAAGGAAAAACAACAAAAATCAAAGGTTTCAAAGTTCCGGGAAGTGATGTCAAAAAAGAGGGGAAACTACGGTTTACGGAAGATTTTAATATTGAATTAACTGAATAATTTTATGGCACGGACAATTGTTACACTATTGGCTTTCGTTTTGCTAATTATCCTGCACGGATACATCGAAAAAGGAGCGCAAACATTAGGGCTCTCGTTTACATTTTCTAAAATGCTGCCATACTTGTTGCAAGGAATTGTGTTGATCGTTCTCCTGGTAGAGGTTTATCGTACATTTTTGATGCAGCTTCCGTTGGTATTGAGAAGGTTATTGGGGTTAATTGTACTCATCGGTGGCGGCGGAATTGCATTTGCTATGCATCCGATCTACGAAGGCGATTTTAAACACGAATACCGACCGGTGTTTTTTAGCGGAAAATCATCACAACAACTCCATGATGGATTAACCATGATCGCATTGCCCGGTTGCCCCTACTGCTATGAACGCGTGGAGGACCTGAATCGTTTCGTTGAACTCTATCCTGCAGAAGCCGTTTATATTCAAGTTGTCAATGAGGATTCGCTTGCTCTGAAAGAATATCGTGAACGCGCAGAAGACCAGATTGTGGTTTCATTCGCTAAAAACCAAGAAACCCTGACCAGCATTACTGGGAAACGCTACCCGAGCTTCATATACATTGAACCGGAAACTAAAAAGGGAATGCTTTGGAATAATAATGGATTTGGCGTAGCCGCCATGGACTTTGTTTTGGATCAGTAACCTGTTTTGAGTTTTAGATTTAAGATGGGGTATGATGATAAATTTTCACGGCTCTATATGCCAACTCAACACTTTGACTGATCGGCTACCATTATGCACTATCGAAGTGAGACGAGTTACAATAAAGTTTGATCGCTATACTCAATACTGTATGCTCAATACTCTTGCTGTACGCTCAAAACTCTTGCTCAAAACTCCACCTACGCTGCTTTCATCTTCGCCATTTTCGAACGGGCAAACTGTGCTTTCGCATAATCTAACGTCACGCGGTATTCTTTGAGTTCGTCTTTCTTCGAGGGTATATCGAACATTGCTTCCGTCAGAATCGCTTCACATATTGAACGCAATCCACGTGCACCCAATTTAAATTCAATGGCTTTTTCAACAATAAAGTCCAGTACATCGCTGTCAAATTTCAGGTCGATCCCATCGATTTCGAACAGTTTAACATACTGCTTCACCAAAGCATTTTTTGGCTCCGTTAAGATTCTGCGCAATGCTTTCGCATCAAGTGGATTTAAGTAAGTCAATACTGGAAAACGTCCGATCAACTCAGGAATCAATCCAAACTCTTTCAAATCCGTTGGATTGATAAATTCCAGTAGATTTTCTTTATCAATGCGTTCTTCTTCTGAATTAGAGAAACCAATTGTTTGACGATTTACGCGACGAGCAATTAATTTTTCAATTCCATCAAAGGCACCACCACAAATGAACAAAATGTTCTGTGTATTTACTTTGACCATTTTCTGCTCTGGATGCTTCCGTCCCCCCTGAGGTGGAACACTCACTTCTGTACCTTCTAATAATTTCAATAGAGCTTGTTGTACACCTTCTCCTGAAACGTCACGCGTAATCGATGGATTATCGCTTTTACGTGCTATTTTGTCAATCTCATCTATAAATATGATGCCGCGTTCAGCTGCTTTGGCGTTATAATCCGCCGCCTGGAGTAAGCGCGAAAGAATACTTTCAACATCTTCACCAACGTAGCCCGCCTCTGTCAACACCGTAGCATCGGCAATGCAGAATGGTACGTTTAACATTTTTGCAATCGTCTTGGCCAACAATGTCTTACCTGTACCTGTTCGTCCTACAAGCACAACGTTCGACTTATCAATTTCGATATCATCTTCACCAACTCGCTGATTCAATCGTTTATAATGATTGTAAACAGCAACAGACATCGTTTTTTTCGCAGACAGCTGACCAATAACATATTCATCCAGGTGCTCCTTGAGTTCGATAGGTTTCATCAAATTCAAAGGCGCATCTGTATCTCCTTCTTCCTGACCAATACTATTGTTGGGAATTTCTTCCTTCACAATCGATTGTGCCTGAATAATACAGTTATCACAAATGTGTCCGGAAATACCGGCAATCAGCAGTCGCACTTGACTCTTTGGTCGACCACAAAACGAACATGTTGTTTCTTTCTTGCTCATAAAATTGGTAAAAAAAAGGCCAATTCAAGAATTGACCTTTTAAATTCGTTACAAAGATAGTTATTTCGACTTGCGTAGCAAAACTTCATCGACCATACCGTAATCCTTAGCTTCTTTAGCTGTCATCCAGTAATCACGGTCTGAATCTTCCTCTACTTTATCAAAAGGTTTTTTCGTATGATCAGAAATAATTTCGTATAGCTCCTTTTTCAATTTCAGAATTTCGCGCGTAGTAATCTCAATATCAGAAGCCTGACCTTGCGCACCTCCGAGTGGTTGATGGATCATAACACGTGAGTGTCTCAGTGCTGTCCGCTTTCCTTCAGCGCCAGCACATAGCAGTACGGCCCCCATTGAGGCGGCTAACCCTGTACAAATAGTCGCCACATCAGGACTAATATACTGCATGGTGTCATACATACCTAAACCTGCGTACACACTACCTCCTGGTGAATTCAAATAAATCTGAATATCTTTCTTCGGATCGACAGACTCCAAAAACAAGAGCTGTGCATTGATGATATTCGCCACCTGATCATTAATACCTGTACCTAGAAAAATAATGCGATCCATCATCAAACGCGAAAACACATCCATCTGTGTCATATTCAACTGGCGTTCCTCTATAATGTAAGGAGTTAATGAAGACTCAATGTAATTTCCTAAATGTGTACTATTGATCCCCATGTGCTTGGTTGCAAACTTCTTAAACTCGTCTCTATCGTGCATGTTGTTGTTATTTCAAATTTGACGTTAAATATACAATTCCCGTTGGAAATTGTTGGGATAAACCGCATAGAATTTACTTATGATGACCATAGCAACGAACAAGCATAATAAAGTTTAAGGGAAAACATATCAATCCTCCAATATGGTAAACACCGTTGAGGAGATGGTTGAATTTCAATAAAAACTAAGGCAGCAACAAAGGGCTTAACCGAACATATTCTCTATCTTCGTGAGTAAAGTTGAAAATATGAAGGAAAAACACACCATAAATACAATTACATCGTTTCTGGAACAGCGAGCTCCGTTGTCGAGTCAAGAATCCTATGACAATTCAGGATTAATTGTAGGCGATCCATCAAACGCAGTTCAAGGTGTCCTTTTATCGTTAGATTGTACCGAAGCAGTCGTGGATGAAGCAATCGAAATGGGTGCAAACCTGATCATTGCCCACCATCCCATCGTTTTTAAAGGAATAAAAAAACTCAACGGTAAGAATTATGTTGAACGTACGGTGATCAAAGCGATCAAAAATGATATTGCTATCTACGCCATACATACCAACCTGGATAATTATCGTTTTGGTGTCAATCAGGAAATTGGTAAGCGCATAGGACTTGAAAATTTGAATATTCTATCTCCGGCGAAAAACGCACTTAAAAAACTCATTGTATTTTGTCCTGAGGACGATACGCTCAACCTATCAAAAGCCTTGTTCGAAGCTGGCGCAGGAAACATTGGAGAATACGACGAATGTAGTTTCGAAACAGAAGGTCTTGGTGGATTTCGACCCAATGAAGCAGCGAATCCAGCGATTGGCAAAAGCGGTCATCGCGAAACCGTTCGTGAACACAAAATTGAAGTCATCGTTTCCGCTCATGAACTCCCTCGCGTTTTGGCTGCTATGCATCGTGCTCACCCTTACGAAGAAGTTGCACATGACATCCTACCTCTCGAGAATAAAAACCACTACGAGGGTGCTGGTATGATCGGAAAACTTCCAGCACCAATGGACGCGACAGCATTCTTGAAACACATAAAAAAGGAATTTAATTCTCAGGTCATCAGACATACACCGCTTCTTAAGGACACGATCCAACACGTCGCTTTTTGTGGTGGAGCAGGGAGTTTTTTGCTGGAAGCGGCAAAAGCTCATGATGCTGATATTTACATCACGGGAGATTTCAAATATCACGAGTTTTTTGATGCAGAAAACGATATCGTTATCGCTGACATTGGTCATTACGAAAGTGAACAATTCACACCGAACTTACTTCTTAGTATTTTGAAGAAAAATTTTATTAACTTTGCATTTCATTTAAGTAAGGTGAATACAAATCCTATTAATTATTTTTAGCATTTATGGCAACAAAATCAAAGGCTAAATCCAATGCAACAATCGCAGAGCGATTAGATGCGCTTTCAAATCTACAGCAAATCGATTCAGAAATTGATCGTCTGTTGACCGTTCGTGGTGAGCTTCCATTGGAGGTGGAAGATTTGGAAGATGACATCCACGGGTTGGACAAACGCGTGAATAAACTTCAAGAGGAGTTGGATGAGATCGATCAAGAAATCAGCGATCGCAAAAATGAACAAAAAGAGGCTCAAGCAGCAATTTTATCTTACAAAGAAAAGCAAGATAACGTAAGAAATAATCGTGAATTTGAATCGCTTGAGAAAGAAATCGAATATCAAGAGTTAGAAATTCAGCTCCACGAGAAAAAATCGAAAGAGGCTAAGGCCCGCTTAGAGCACAAAAAAGAAGTACTCGAAGAAGCTCAAGAAAAATTAGACCTCAGAAAACAAGACCTGGACAAGAAGAAGTCGGAGTTGGATGAAATCGTAGCTGAAACTGAGAAGGAAGAGGAGAAATTGCGCAAGAAGTCTGAAAAGGCACGAAAAAAGTTGGACGATCACCTTACCAAGGCTTATGATCGGCTACGCTCAAGTGCAAAAAATGGTCTCGCCGTTGTTCCGGTTGACCGTGATTCTTGTGGTGGATGTTTTAATCGCATTCCCCCGCAACGTCAGCTCGACATTATTCAAAAGAAAAAGATTATCATCTGTGAACATTGCGGAAGAATACTTGTCCCTGCTGACAATTTCGTCGATTAAGCAAGACAATGAAATTATATGACAAAAAGGAGATCCTCAACGGTCTCCTTTTTTTTGTATCCATGCCAGTCACTTCAACCATTTAACAATAACTTTAAAGACAAAGTGCACATTTAATTTTACTTCGGTCCAATCCCTTCTCTAGCAGCCTCGCATTGATTACAATAGGTATTTCCGTCGCAGCCCTCAAAACCTGGACAACCTGTTGTACAGGCATCATTGTGAACTAAGCTCTCATCATAACAAGAATGATTTACACCTGTCTTATTGCACCCCGTGAACATCAATAAACAGAATAGGGAAAAAACTATTAAAGTCACTTTATCTAAAAACATATCGGTTTGATATCGTTAATCTCTTTCTCCTTACTTTCTTTCTCTTCTTCGAGATCAAAATCGTCTTGAAGTCCCAACCAAAACTTTGCTGTAGTTCCGAAAAACTTTGCCAAACGTAATGCAGTATCGGCTGTAATCCTTCTATTTCCTTTGATAATTTCCGAAATTCGAGTCTGGGGAATAAATGTTTCTTTAGCCAAACGATATGCCGAAATTTCCATTGGTTTTAAGAATTCCTCTTGTAGAATTTCACCGGGATGTATGTTTTTCAGTTTTTCCATATCACTTTATTTTAATGGTAATCAACAATCTCTACATCATAAGCATCATTGTTATTCCACTGGTAAATAATTTTCCACTGATTATTGATGCGTATACTGTAAAAGTCCTTTAAATCACCTTTTAATTTCTCTAATCTGTTAGCAGGCGGAATTCTTAAGTCATTAACTTCTTGAGCGTTATTCAACATCCGTAATTTCCTTCTGGCAACATTCTGAATTTCGTTTAGCAATTTCTTTGACCGAATACCATTCCAAATTTTCTCGGTTCGTTTATCGCCAAATCCTTTTATCATTAATTACTTTTTGCGTTACTAACGTCAAAGGTAAGTGTATTTTTCTGATTAAGCAAATCTAAGTGTGGTTGGGCATGATAGTGCCGCATGACTACCTGATAATCGTCACGTGTCCCGTATCGATATAGCGCTCATCCGTAATGGTCTCGCGAAATTCTAGTTTCCAGATATACGTTCCATCTTTCGCCTTCTTCCCTTGGTAAGTTCCATCCCATACATCATTGGGTGATCGGGCTTCAAACACAACTTCTCCCCATCTGTTAAACACAAGAAATCGGTAGTCTGTCGGTTCGTAACCTGTAAAAAACTCCACCTTAAACGTTTCGTTATAATCATTCCCATCAGGAGTAAAGGTATTGGGGATATACAATAAATTTTCATTTTCAATCGTCAGCTCCCTCCGCACTGTATCAGAACAACCATTCGCATTGCTCGCGATCAATGTGATGACATACTTCTCAGCAGTTTCAGGAAATGTGTGAACAGGATTAACTTCATTGGAATTAATACTATCTTCGAAATACCACTCGTAAGACGACGCCTGCTGTGATTGGTTAAAAAAGTCAACTGTCGGATCAAGGATCGTCCATTCGGTTTCCGTTGTTGTAAACTGAGCTTGAACGCGCGCCGGTTGATCTACAACGTTTTCCTGTTGAGCTGTACAACCATTATCATCCACAACAGTAAATAAATATTCACCTGCACATAACGAATCAACCTGATTTCCAACTTGATCAATATCCATACCTGACCACAAATAAGTATAAGGCGCGGTTCCACCAGTGGCAACTCCAGAAACACTGCCATTACATTCGCCGTAACACAGCACGTCATAAACATCTACATCTAACTGAATGACTGGTGGTTGCGTCACTTGAATCGTATCTAAAAACTGACAACCTTGTTCATCAACCACTTCTACCTCATAAAACCCCGCTGTCAATCCATTAAATATACTATCCGAAAAATAATTTGAGCCTCCATTGATACTGAAAGCGTAATCGGGAGTACCTCCTGTCGTGTTATCAAAATCAATTCGGCCATCGCTGCCGCCAAAACAACTAACAGCTGCCGGTATCAATGTTGATGACAAGGGTTGTGGAGCTATAATTGTAAATGAGGAATCGCGTGTACAGCCGTTCTGATCCTGGACGAAGAGCGTATAGTTTCCAGCTGACAAATTATCAAACAAGGCATTGCCCTGATAATTCGTACCATCTATACTGTATTGAAAACCAGGTGTTCCTCCAGTAGTAGAATTAACGTTGAGTTCTCCATCATCGGCAGCAAAACATGAAATAGCTGTCACGTCTACTGAAAATTCAATTGGATTGGGCTCGTTCACAAATACTTGCTGAGAAGAAGAACAACCATTATCATCCTCGATGAAGGCAGTATAATTATCGCTGCTCAGGTTGTTAAATACATTATTGAGCTGAACATTCGTACCATTATCGATGCTGTAATCGTAAGGCGCGGCACCATTTTGAACGTTGATAAATTCGATCATACCACTCGAACCTCCATAGCAATCCACCTCAGAAATATTCAAATCAAACTGAACACTCGGCAGCGTGTTGACGGTCACCTCCAACGTGTCCATACAGTTATTTTGATCCCTCACGATAATAGCATAATTTCCTCCTGCAAGCCCTGTAAAAACAGCATTATTTTGAAACGTGTTCGCCGTATCTATACTGTACTCGTATGTTCCAGTGCCACCAGTGACAGTCATGGCAATTTCTCCATCCTGACTTCCATTGCAACTTTCATCAGTAGTATTGGAATTCAACTGTAATGCAGGAGGCTCAGAGATGTTAAAAGAAAAACTCTCAGTACATGACTCACAAGGTTTTAGCGAAACATCATCGATACCGAAATCATTTCCCACATCATCTAAATTGACGCCCTCAATACATATTTGCACCTGGGTCGTATTGCCCGAATTCCAAAACATGTTATGCTCTTCCCATACGCCTGTATTTGCTGGAGCAGTTAGGACACCACCAAGCGGTATACCATCCATCAATACTTGAATTTCTCCGGGAGATGTCGTAAATAATGAAGATAGCCATAATGAAAAATTGTAGTTGGTGTTAGAGTTCACATTGACCGTTTGACACCAGACATTTTGATTGGCCGAAATACTTCCATTGACCACCAGAAAATTACCTGAACCCTGATTTCCACTTCCTACAAAACCCGAATGGTATAGGTTCGCATCGTAAGTCACAGCAATATTCTCTCCTCCAATATTAGGACCAGGCGAACCAATACTATAATCTGTATTGAACCCTTGATAATAAGACTGAAAATGACCATTCTCTATAAGCTCATTGCCTGCAGAGGCACAAGTATCCGTTACCTCAACCATATGATTTCCTGCGGATAAGTTACTATTCGTATTACCGCCGTTTCCTGTAGCGTTCCAATCGATCACATAATCTGGACCATGACCACCAGCGGGAGCAACAGTTGCCTCACCATCATTACCACCATTGCAAAGTACATTCGTTGTGGTAAGGTTGTCCGTTATGACAGTCGGTTCACTAATGATGATCTGCTCAGTAACAATACAGTCGGGGTTATTTTGTGGACGCACATAGACGTCATAGGTTCCCGCTGATAAACTTGAGAAAGTACCAGAAGCACCATAGTTCGTTCCATCCAGCGAATACTCGTAAGGTGTATAAGCCCCGTTCGCAAATGATTCGATAACTGCATCCGATCCTCCGTTACATACAGGTGCTGAAGAATACGCCGTCAAATTTAGTTCATCCGGTAGCGGAGCAGGTATATGTTGGAATTGAGGTGCGTTAACAGGTGTCCCGTCATAGACAGCATTGCCTTGAACATTATCAAAATTGTTATCAAACTTATAATACGCCAGTAACCCTGGTGTAGTCGTTGGATTTGGTAAATCGAGCATATTATCAGCTATTTCTTGCTGTGTACGTGCTACATTCCATATTCGAACCTCATCGATGTATCCCGTAAACTGTTCACATTGACAAGCAGATTGACCTCCAATAGCCGTAATTAAATCATTTTGAACCATATCACCCGTCCAGGCCATCTCCCCCGTCAAACAACCATTCACATAATAGCGCAAAAACTGACCATTATATGTTGCGGCCAGGTGATAAGTCTCTCCCATGACTAAATTTACACCAGCTGCAGCTACTCCACCAAAATTGGCAAAACCATTTGTCGTTGCAATCTCAAAACTACCAATTCGCAGTAGATAGTTAACATCCCCTGGGTTTGTGTGTTTCGAAACGATGTTTGTGGATGCTCCCGTATATTGAATCAAGGCCTCAACAGTAATCTGATCGCCTGGGACATCAAGATCACCTGTCTCTATAAAATTGACAGGTCCAGGCATAAAAAGCGAACTCGGTTGACCGAACAAAAATACTGAAAACGTTATAAACAGTAGTGTGGTGAATAATTTCATCTTACAGCAGTTATTTCAAAACATAAAACTACTGATTTCAAAGCATATAGCAATTAAAATAGCGGTGATTCAATCAACAATTAAATTGTATAACAGAATGTGGTCAAGTTGTTACAAATAACACCAATCGACTATTCAGCGTCATTTTTACACTGTTCTTCAGGCTTCGCTCCGCACATACCGCAGGAACCTCCTTCTTCCTGAACGAGTGGATTATTACTGGCACAAGTACCAGCAAATTCGCCATCCTTTTTAGCTAAGATTTTAATAGCAATCCCCGCAAAACCCAACGCCAACATTCCTATTGCTATAAATATTACTTCCATTTTTTCAATAGTTTTAATTCACGCACAAATATAACAAAATGCGCTACTCCGACAAAGGAATAAGATCCCCAGCCCCCTCCTTTGTCAAGTCTACACTAAAAGGCGTTCCAGTATACATAATATTCCCGCGTTCGTATATTTCAGCTTGCAATTGAGCGCCATCTGCGTTCACCACCATATTCCCCTGCGTTTGTGATTTCACCAGAATCTGACTACTCACTTCTAAATCACGCGTATCGCCAAAGCTATTCGTTTTATTGTTGAAATAAGCTTGAATTGTTTGTCCCTTCAATGTATAATTGCCGAAACCGTGTGTAACCAATGCACTCATATAGCTGTTTTGTACGGTCAACTCAACATCTCCGGCACCATCTCTTATTACCAGTCGAAGCTCTCCAGATTTCAACGTATCTTGGTTGGTCAACCCCTCACTACCTTCATAATAAATGTAGGGAGGGGACTCAATGTGCAACTCCACTTTGATGCGAGATGATAGATCGCGCAAAAATCCACATTTATTATTATTGGTAATGGTTAATTGTTTATCGCTCTCTTCGATTTGTACATGTTGGAGTAAATGCGCACCGCCAATTAAGACAATACGATTCGAACTATCAGGAACGATGGTATAATCCAAGTCATCAAACAACCGCAAACTATCATTTTTAGCATTAAGCTGAACGGTGCGTGTGCTCGCTTCACCTTTCCCCTTAAAACATGTGCGTTCTGCTGGCTTCTTACACTGTACAAGGAGTGCAACAAGTATGCACGGCATCATGATATGTATTTTCCCTGTCATTACCATTCGAAAGTGAGTCCATATTCAAAATAGTCCGCTTTTGCCCAATGTGATTTGATACTAACATTTGCCATTAACTGATCTGTCAGTCGCAACCGCCCCCCGAATTTGTGGTACCACATTCCTCGCGGATCTAACGGGTTCAATAAATAACGTCCCATGGCAACAATTAATTCAAAACGCTGAACAGGCAATACGTAGCCCAGATAACTTCCCAACTGCCAATTTTTACGCTGCTTATAATCACCCTCGACCTCTACAATAATCGATTGATTGTATATAACGTCAGCTCCCCATTCAACATAAGACACCTTCCCGACTTTATATTGTAAAAATTGAGTAAAACTAGCCACTCCATAGCGACTACCACCAGTAGGATAAACCTCCTTAGCACTCGCTATCAATTGCGAACCCCATCGCCATTTCGAAGTAGAAAACTGCTCCTGCTCCAGCTGCTTTTGATCACGCCCGATGGACTCAAAATAATAATCAAAATTCAACGCCAGGTAAGGAACATTCAAACCTAGATTAGGGAGTCGATATGCACCGTTTGACCAATGCGCCATACTGATTTCTAACCCGGCAGACCAAGCTTTAAATTGACGCTCCAGCAAAACACCGATTGTGACAGCTCCATTCAGGTGTGAACCAATTGCATTATTCTTGGGATTTTTCTGTTGATCGAATTTCTTACTTACATAAGCAACACCTGCCGACATTTTACTTCCGAATGACCAGTGTCCCTTTCTAAAAAAGGGAAGGTACAAAAAGGACTGTACCCCAAACGACTCGCCTAATACTTCACGAAAACCAAAATTGGTGTAATTAGCATTGAACCCAAATCTCGGACGATTGAAATGAATGTGCCAGGATTTAGAGCCATCGTATTGCCAAACTACTCCCATATCTATGGAATGGGTATGACCTTGCGTCAAATGTTGCATGGTGGAACGATGCGGCAAAACATAACCGATTTTTGGAGACAAACTAACGCCCTGAACGGTACCTTTAAATTGCGTAAATGAGTACACAGGACTTATAAATACCAGTAGAACTAATACCTTCAGAAGGTTCACTTGCGTATGTGTAGTGTGGGTGCTAATAACCTTTTATATTTTCAACAATAAAATTAGTGGAAATTATTGAATCCCCCTTGTTCCACTGTCATAAATAGTCGCTGAAACTGTTCTTTGAGTCTTCATTGCGTGCACAACGGTTACAACTGGCAATATATCAATAAAATAAAAGCGTTTTATTAAACGGGTAGACAATCGGATAGGTATATACTATTTTTGAGGTTCTAAATATCAACTTTCAATAGTTGGAACAACATTACTCCATCCAATTGTGTAATGCTATTTTTGTAAAAAAAGATAATATGGATCCTCGACTAAAAGCATTTCAACGATTACTCGATATCATGGATGAACTTCGCGAAAAATGTCCATGGGATCGAAAACAAACTCTTCAGTCCTTGCGTCATTTAACTATTGAGGAGACGTATGAACTCGCCGATGCTATTTTAGATGACAACATGGAAGAGTTGAAAGGAGAGATTGGAGATCTAATGCTCCACCTGGTGTTTTACAGTAAAATGGCAAGTGAAAAAAAAGCTTTCAATATAACTGATGTCCTAAACGGTATTTGTGATAAACTCGTTCATCGCCATCCCCATATTTATGGTGATGTGGAAGCAGATGATGAAGAAGCTGTGAAGAAAAATTGGGAACAACTGAAATTAAAAGAAGGTAAAAAATCTGTTTTGGAAGGTGTACCTCGTTCACTGCCCGCTCTTGTGAAAGCCGGAAGAATCCAGGAAAAAGTGCGCGGTATTGGTTTCGACTGGGATACCAGCGAACAGGTCATATCCAAAGTACGTGAAGAACTTGACGAGCTCGACCATGAAGTTCAACATAAAACAGATCGTGTGGAATCAGAGTTTGGTGATGTACTTTTCTCCATGATCAATTATGCTCGCTTTGTCGGTGTCAACCCCGAAGCTGCATTGGAACGGACGAATAAAAAATTTATACGCCGTTTTCAATCCATGGAAAAAATGATTGATCAGGAAGAATTGAAATTTGAAAATATGAACCTTGAACAAATGGATCAGTATTGGGAAAAAGCTAAATTAAACGAGGAATAAATTTGCCGTTCAATCAACGAATAAAGCTATTTACATAATTTTGGCTTTCAAAACCAAGAATTTTCCCTATATATGTAAATTGAAATTCTTGGAAAACATTTAAAAACTTAATTGTGAAACAACTCCTCTTTCTTTTACTTTTTATCACCTCAGCAGGTATAGCTCAGGACTATACTGTTCGTGGTTTTGTATATGACGAAGAAAATGGCGAAGCATTAGCTTTTATAAAAGTCATTTTGAAACCTGCTGATTACGAAGAAGGTGATCCGGTTGAGGGTACTTCTACTAATTATGAAGGCCTATTTCAATTTTCTAAATTACCTGCCGGTGATTATACTGTAGAAATTCGAAGTGTTGAACATGAAGACATCACGGATGAAATTACAGTCGGCGACCGTACCATTCTCACCTTGCGATATGAAATGACCAAAAGTGATGAAGTCAAGGAAATGGAAGAGGTAGCCGTGTATGGAGAGGATCGTGCCAAACGAAACAACGTAGATATGTCGGTTAATAAACTCGATCAAAAAGGATTGGAACGCCTGCCGAGTTTTGGTGCTGAAAATGATGTAATCTCTGCTTTCTCTGTCACCCCGGGTGTTGTATCCACTGGTGATCAAGGCGGACAACTTTACGTACGTGGTGGTACACCCATTCAGAACAAAATTCTGTTGGATGGAATGACCATCTACAATCCTTTTCACTCCATTGGTTTTTTCTCCGTCTTTGAAACTGAGTTGATCAAAAGTGCAGATATTTACACGGGAGGTTTCTCTTCAGAGTTTGGTGGTCGTATTTCATCCATCATGGATATCACATATCGCGATGGGGATCTCAAAAATCACGGAGGTAAAGTATCGGTATCACCTTTCATGGGCAAGGCGGTTCTCGAAGGACCTATATTTAAAAATGAAGACGCCCCGGGTAGTGGGGGATCTTACATATTTTCTGCGAAACATTCGTTACTCGATTACGCCTCTGCTGATATTTATCCTTATGCCAACGACGGACAAGGTTTGCCATTTACTTTTACAGACATCTATGGTAAGGCCACAATTAAGAGCCCTGAAGGCAGTAAATTCTCTGCTTTTGGGTTTCGCAACGATGACGCGGTAAATTACACCAATATCGCAGACTTAAATTGGCAATCCTATGGTGGTGGTCTGAACTTTACGCTGGTTCCAAATTCAAATCCCGTAATCATCAAGGGACACATGAACGCTTCTGATTATGAAATCTTTTTCCAGGAAGAAGATGGTTCCGCACCAAGAACCAGCAGAATCTCAGGGTTTGATCTCGGATTTGACTTCACTTATTTTCTCCAGAATCAATCGGAAATCACGTATGGTGTTAATATCGGTGGTTTCTCAACTGATTTCAGAACCGTAAATGAAGTGGATCGCGAAATACGTCGCAATAATTTTAATACAGAACTCAGTGCCTATGTCAATTATCGTCTCGTGAAAGGATTGTGGGTCATTAATCCCGGGTTCCGCGTTCAATCCTACCCTTCACTCTCGACAGTGGTTCCGGAACCGCGTTTGGGCTTGAAATTCAACGCTACGGAAAATCTCCGCTTCAAGGCTTCAGGAGGTTATTATTCTCAAAACTTCACCTCGGCTGTATCAGACCGCGATGTAGTCACTTTATTTTATGGTTTTTTGGCTGCACCCGACGACGTACAATCCAGTTTTACACAACCTAACGGAAAACAAACTGATCCCGAAAACGGAATACAAACCTCTTGGCACGGAATTATCGGTGGTGAATACGATTTCTCACGGCATTTTTCACTTAATATCGAGGGGTACTACAAATATTATCCGAAACTTACCAACATCAACGTGAACAAACTCTATGATGATGTGATCGAATTTGAAGATAAACCCGATGTGGCAAAAAAAGATTTTCTCGTAGAGTCAGGGTATGCGTATGGAATTGATTTTTTACTCGAATACAATAAAGATCGCATCTTCTTGTGGGGTGTTTATTCATTAGGTAAAACGGAACGTTGGGATGGATTCCAATTTTATTCTCCCGTCTTTGATCGCAGACACAATGTGAATTTAGTAGGAACATACAGTTTTTTGGAAAACAAAACACTTGAGGTAAGTCTCCGGTGGAACTTTGGTTCAGGACTACCTTTTACACCAACTGAAGGATACTATCAAGGAGAAGATTTTACTTCTGGCGTAACGACCGATTACACCACTTCAAATACGAATGATTTTAGCATTTTACTCGGTCAACTTAATAGTGCGCGACTCCCAACATATCACCGTTTTGATATAACAGTTAAAAAACGCTTTCCCTTTGAAAACGGAACGTTGCTTAATGCTAAATTAGGTGTGACTAATATCTATGACCGTGAGAATATCTTTTACGTTAATCGGGTTACAAATGAAAAGATTTATCAACTCCCCATTCTTCCGAGTATCGGGTTGAGTTATGACTTTTAGCACATAGCTATTATTTTGTCATACTTAACTATTATTTATCGCTGTCTTGTTTTGATAAATCGATGCCGTTAAATGTGTTGAATCTAAATGCACACTCACCATTTAATCAGCCAAAAAAAGCAAGATAGCTAGCTTCACAATAGAGGTTCACCCCCAGCATTTGGGCTGTTTTTAATTTCATCCTTTCGTTTTATATTTTTAATTGCTAATTGCACACAGAGTTGATTGACGCTACAGTTTTAGATTTTAATCAGGGCGAAATACGGCAAGCACATTTCTTTCTATTACGCTACGTTAATGTAAGAACCCAGGAGACTTCACAGTATGCCGACTCTATTGAGCCACTCATTTTAATTCTTGAGGTATGAATAGCAATTGAAAGTAATGTTCAACTACATAAAAAAAGCGCAGCTCTAATGAACCGCGCTTTCTATCATAAATGAAGTTTGTAATTATTCAATCACCACTGATTTTGTTTCTTTGGCTCCTTCAGCAGCAATAGTCACAAAATACATTCCAGACTTTATACCAGTAACGTCTATTGAATGAACAGTAGACATTTGCTGATTAAGTACTTCACGCCCTGTTGCGTCAGTGATGGTCACATTAGCTTCAACTACATTTTTGGGTAATTGAACCGTCAATTCATCAGAAGCTGGGTTTGGATATAAACGCGTTGCTTCAAGTAAACCATTTTCTTCTGTACCTAATACGTAGTCAGGATCTTCAGCACTCATGACTAAGTTGAACTCAGATATTGCACTTCCGCCCTGACCAAAATTCACGTATGTGTGAACAAAGACGGGTAGTGTGCTATTAGCTAAATCGTAATATTCGTATTGAACACGATCAAGAATGAAGTTTCCAAATGCTGTAGTCACTTCCGTCGTCTCGATCAATTTATAACGCGTTATATTACTATACTGCACACCATCAGCAAGGATAAGCTCTCCAGTTCCATCTACGGTAGCAGTGAGGCTTCCCGTGGCAGGTGAAGTTTGCGTTCCTCCTACGTCGTAAGTGGCAGTTCCCTCATAATTATCTGAAAACTGATCATTCAATGCAAAAGGATACTGATATTGAACAGCTTCATCAGTTGACAACTCTACCTGAACATCACCAATATCACCATCTGAATAGACAAATCCAGTACTTACTCTTTCTGATGAATTAGAGTACGTGAAGTTTTTTAAGAAATTTTGAATATCCAGTACTTCTGTGGCCGTCGGATATTCCGACTGATAGGATGTAGAAGCTGGATCTAATACTGTAAATGTTCGGCTTTCACCATCATAACCTCCAAAACTACTGTAATCCCAGGTAGCATTAGCTCCAGTTTCATTTTCATAATCAGGCGCCATACTATCAATGACAAACAAGGTTGTTCCGTCTGAAATAGCAGGTTCATTTGACTGGTCAAATTGTGCAAAAGTGGACGCTCCTACAAAAAGTGAAGCGACGAGTAGTAAATTTTTCTTCATAATTTTCTTTTTTAGTATTAACAAATGTACAAAACTTATCGTTTTTAAGAGGTAAAATTCCGTTTTCTCGCGAACATTGCCCCCATCAGAAACGTTAGCTTTGCAACTTAAACGTAATGAAATTGAAAAACGTTGGTAAACATCAGTTTAAAGTCGTTGCTTATATAATATTAAGCATAGTTGCAGTTATTACTTTGTTTTTTGCATTTCAAGTGCCTAAGACAAGCTTAGACTATAATTTTGAGGATTTTTTTCCCGCCGATGATGAAAGCACTCAGTTCTTTTATGAACACCGCGCTAAATTCGCATCAGACAATGACTTTCTGCTCGTTGCTATTGAGCATAAAACAGGGGTTTTCGACACGACTTTTATGAAAAACGTCAATCGACTCACAAAAGCTATAGATAGCATGGATCACGTTCAATTTACGCGATCTATTACGTCCGAAAATGAACGCTTCATTTACATGAATGGAGCTACTGGCGAACGACCTTACATCAATTTTAAAAATGTAGATTTATCTCGTGACTCCACTAATATATTTGAAAATAAAGAGCTCATCAACACTTTGATTAATCAAGATGCCGATGCGGTGGCAATTTTTGTGCGACATGAAGATTTATTGAGCAAAGCGAAAAGTGACTCGCTTGTAAATGCTATCAAATCGAGCGTTCAGTCTTTCGATTTTGACAATGTACGAATGGCCGGTCGTACGGTAGGCCAACTCTTCTATATCAACACCATGCGTGGAGAAATGACTTTTTACGTCGGACTCAGTATGATTTTAGTTGTCATTTTCCTTCTGATTGCGTTCCGATCGATGTGGGGACTTCTCATTCCGCAAATTGTAATTGTGGGTTCTATGGTCTGGATTGTCGGATTTATGGCCTTCGTGAAAGAGCCCCTCAATATTCTTCTCATCATTCTGCCTTCCATCATGTTCGTGGTATCAATGTCCGATGTGATCCATTTAGTCTCAAAATATTTTGAGCTGCTGCGAGAGAACATCCCCAAATTTAAAGCCATTAAAATCGCATTTAAAGAGATTGGTATGGCTACTTTCTTGACCTCCGTAACCACAGCGATTGGATTTTTCTCATTATTATTTGTGAATGTCAAACCCATTCAAACATTTGGTCTCTATGTGGGAATCGGGGTTTTAATGGCGTTCGTTCTGACATTTTCAACACTGCCTTTTTTGTTTTATTTCACAAAGCCACCACGCATCGCATTGCATGAAGATCGAAACTTTTGGCGCCCCATACTCCTCCGTTCCTTATTATTCACACTGCGTCATCGCACTCGAATACCCTGGATAGCGCTCATTATTATTGCTGTTTTTGCATTCGGAACTACGTTTATTGTATCGAACAATTACCTCATGGATGATGTCGATGAAGAGGTCTCCATTAAACAGGATTTCAACTACTTTGACAATAAGTTTGGTGGCGTGCGACCTATTGAGATCTCAGCGAGAATTAAAGACACGAGTTCATCTGTCTGGGATAAAAAACACCTTCAGCGATTAGAGCAGTTACAACACTACTTGGTCGAAAATTACGGTGTTCAAATTAAAAATTCTCTGGTTCGAAATATGCAGATTTTAAACAGGGCATCCAATGCCGGTGATACCAGTCAATTTAAAATCCCCTCAAAACAAATCCAAATTAATCAGTTCAAACGCATGCTCAAAATCGCTGATCAAGGCAGGTTTATACATACTTTTGTAGATAGTACAGAACTCGTGACACGTATTTCGGGAACAATACCTGACTGGGGAAACAAAAAGACGCAATTAAAAGATCAAGCACTTGAACAATACATCGATTCTACTTTTAACGAAACAATTTATGATATTCGTATTACAGGTTCTGCTCACCTTCTTGATAAAAATATGCGTTATATGTCAACGAGTCTCGTTGAAGGTCTCTCTTTCGCGATTGTTATTGTTGCTATCATCATGGGAATATTATACCGATCGACGCGTATGCTCATGATCTCAATTGTTCCAAATGTAATTCCTCTGATAATTATTGCTGGCGTTATGGGATATTTCGGCATCAATCTAAAGATCACAACTGCTATCGTTTTCACGATTGCCTTTGGTATTGCCATTGATGATACTATTCACTTTCTCAGCAAATTCAAACTTGAATTAAATAAAGGGAAATCAAAGCTCTATGCGCTAAAACGAACTTATCTGAGCACTGGAAAAGCCATTACTTTAACATCACTCATCTTGATTTCAGGATTCCTTTTGTTACTGATGTCTGATTTTATGGGCACCTATTACATGGGACTAATGGTCTGTATCACCCTCTTAGTAGCTGTAATCGCGGATTTATTCTTGCTTCCCCTCCTGATTATCTATTTCTACAAAAAAAAGTGAAACAGCTCGGAGAACATTGAGGTCATCGCAATCAATTAAAGAAATCCCAGGTAATGCCTGCGCGAAGAATGAAAGGCATTAAAGGATAATTATTACCCATTCTCGCTCCCCTATCGTTGATAAAATAATCGATATTCTCTGCTCGCACAAACAACCTGAATTGATCAATAGCAATAGCAGTAAATACATTTATTCGTACCAACTCCGGAACATTTTCAGCAGTTTGAATAGGCGAATAAACTCCTAAGACACCGTTGTACTCCATAAATTGATAGTCCGAATCGTATCCTAAATCAACTCCGAAGGTAAAACCGAGATTTCCTGAGAAAACTTTTGTAGAATAAGCGATTCGATTCATCGTCGAAAGAATGGGTTGATAATTGAAATTGGAAGTGTTCCAACGGAGTGTCAGACGCGGATAAATATTCCAGGACCCTAGATGATAGGCGCCACTTATAGTACCACTACCTACACTGACTACATCAAGCGTATCTTGTCGCCATTCATCGGCTATAAAATAGCGACCGTTATTTATAGTCGTCCAGTTCATATCGAATTTTAAATGATTGCTTCGCCGGTCTCCAATGCGAATTGCTCCATTGATACCCAGTGATTGCTGCATGGACAAATCTTCAATGTTCCATTGGTAGTAATTGGACCGGTAAAATCGCTGAAAAGGACGCGGGTATGTATTCATGAAATTCACAGAACCCATCATATCAATGTTTTCCTTCCAATTAAAATGGAGCTGAGACTGGCTTTTCAATTCTCCAATAGCTCCTAAAAAATTAAAATAAAATTGACTCTTCAGTTGAACGGCATCTGTCAACTTGATATTTGCTAAACTATGAATAAATGCTTCGTTCGTATCGCGATAACTACCCAGGTTTTGATTTTTCCAGTAGGTATGGTTCAGCGTGGCGTCCCATTTTATGCGTTCTGATGAGAAATAAATTCCAGCGCCGTTGGACAAACTGGAGGTTTGGTATTGATCGCGTGTTTTACTCGTATCAATAAATAACGTATCGTAATCCAGTACTTGACCAGACTCGTATTCGCGTCCAATCAAATCAAAGTGATGACGCGTTTTCAGTCCACCGCCCCAGGTCGAGTCGCCAATAAATTGGTAATAATTGTCCCAGGCTATAGAAAGATCCCGGGCACGCGAACGCCCAGACCGACTTCTGACGGTCAAAAATTCAAGTCCTAGTGATGCAGCATCTTCCAAATTGGTAACACCACCATTCTCTCCTTGATCATCAGCTCCATAGAACACTTCAAAGCGCGTGCTATATCGCTTATCGCGATGATAAAAAAGCAAATTAACATCGTTAATGGTAAAATCACTATTCCGCAGTAATCCGTCACTCGTCCTTCGGTGAAATTGAAAATGCAACTGCGTACTATCCGTAAAGAAGTGATGGTAGTTCACATTCATAGCTTGATTGAGACCAGAACCAAAAGCATATTGAAATCCCAAATAAGGAAGACCTGTCCACAATGGTTGTACTTTCTTACGTTGTGTTTTGTAATACAATCCCGCAATACTACCCTGCAGTTGTATGGGTAATTGATGTTCATAATAGCGTGCATCACCACCCCCTGGACGAAGGTTAATATGCTTTACGAGTGCAGCATCAATAGAGTCAATAGCCGTGCCATTCGATCGGAAATTCAACCCAATAGAATCCAGCGACTGCACCAGTTGAACCTGCCCAATAACAACAGGGCTAAACAATATCATTAAAAGGATAATTACATTTCTCATGGTCTGATTGAGACAAGCTGTACAAATTACTTCCGCGGCAATAATACGAATTTCTAACGAAAGGCATTTGTCTTGCGATGCGAAAGAAAAAAACCATGTAGCTTTTATTTCTGAAAACTGCAGAAAAACAGGGATAGGTCCTCCGGTTTGCATCTGTAATCCTCTGGGTTAGCCTTGCTGTAAAACGAAGGGAGGCCCGCCATCCACACACCGAGTCGGTTCCTAAATTAAATAATTGTAAGTTTCGAAATACACTACATGGGCGGTCATGCGACCTCAAGTACAACCGCTGTCTTTACAGGGCGACTTGTACTACAAATTTACATTTTTCTAGCGTACCATTCCTCACATTTCATCATAAACAACAGTTTGTCATATCCTCTACGAAGCAAAACTGGGGATATTCGATTGGAGTTGATTTTTAAATGCGTCGCGCAACTGTTTGAGCACATTTTCTTCTTTGTTAAGCAATTCAATGCGCAATAAAGCTCCTTCATTGTTTGCCTTGATAGTCATCGTAGATGCGATATCAAACAACAACTGTAATTCTTTCGGACCAATAACCATATCTGCCTCATTCACCTCCTTCAGATCGATAAATAAATTAAACGGTTCTTCTCCAAATTGCTCCATGCCTTCTTTTTTCTTCAAAGCCGCAACTCTAAAGTTTGCTTTTGTAGAATCATTAGAATGTAAAATCATCGACTGATCTTCTATAGATAACAACGCAGATTGGTAACGATAAAAACCTTCACCGAGATCCTCAACCTCTCCTTCTTGGGCAAAAGAGTGTACGAGCTCTTTCACTAAATCTTTGTTTTTACCCATTGTTAAATAAGCATTAAGTGCTGGGATCATTGCTCCAGAACCATTCATTTCTGGTAAAGCTGTCATCGCAACGCCGATTTCTCCTTTGGCGATAGAAGCTAAACCATCAGCCGTGAGTGCCTGCATGATGAAGCCACCCATTCCCAAAGAACGATATAGCCTTTTCGTCAATTGAGGACTGAATCGATTCATAAACTGTTCCATTTTGGCAACATCCATATTGGTTGTCACTGCCATAATTGGTGCTCCGGGCCCAATCTTCTCGACTATATCCTGAGTGCTGCCATCATTAAAGAAATAAGCATTTTTCAATTTATCACTGACCCGACTCGTATTCACATCTACTGTTAGTGCTCCTTTTATAAAATCAATTTGGGCCGAGTAGTAACTCTCATCCACCATTTCCCTGATCTCCTTTTTACGGGCTTCTGGCAATCCAGTCAAAGAAGTGTTAGACGTAGCATAGAGATTCTTTAAATCTGCAGCCATCAGAACATCTGTCTTTTCGTCAAGAATCGCGGAAATATGTTCGCTTTTTACCTTTTGTTCGCAATTCTCAAAAGCCGTCATTAATGATTTTTTTGGTTCTCCTTCGAAATCACCGGTAACTACGATAACGATACCGTTGGCGATTCCAATAGCAGTCGTCATATCGTGATACACATCCATACCTTTTTCTTCTTCGAAAAAATAGCCCGTTTCGTTGAAAAAGGTCTTCAGCGAATCTTTATTTTTTACTTGTGCAAAAGCAAAAACGCGCTCAGGAATACCCTTACGACTCAATGGTCCATCAAGGGCATAGAATATATTTTGATTTAAGTCGAAGGACGCTCCAATGCGCTCCGAATTTTGGCGAATAACCGTACCAATTGGTGAAACGTCAAATATTTCAGACTTCGTTAACAAGGCATTGATATCAATATAACCAAACCCAACAGACTCCTCCTGATTGGATACAAATGATGCAACAGCATTTTTGACTTCCCACTTTGCTTTATCTGAACAAGCTGATAATACAATAACAGCTCCAATGATCAACGATAAAAAACGTACGCGCTTCATATTCCTGGTCTTTTAAATTACACTCAAAAATAAGAATTAATTCATCATAAATAGTCTGACATCAGTGATTTATTCACGAATGGTAGTTGAGTCATTAAGCTTAATGCCCCAAACTTATCCCAGTTTTCTTTGTTCTTTTCAGAAAATGATTATAATGCAGGAAAGACACACATTGATTTAAAGCTATGCACGAGATTGAACCCTATTTTAACTGGCGTCATTTATACGTATCTGCCGAGGACGAACGTTCGCCTTTTTACATGCGTGAATACAGCGAGTTTGAATACACCGATCAAGTCTATAATTACCTACTTCATCCGCAATGGGACAATATTGGATCACCTACGCTTTTTATCAAAATTCTATATACGGATTATCACGAGGGTTATACGGTTATTGAACTTATCGGTGAATGGAATGATGCTATTCACAACGACATTATGACCCTGAAGCGCGATATCATCGAACACTTGATGTATGAAGGGATCGATAAATTTATTTTCATCGGTGAAAACGTGCTCAATTTTCATTATTCGGATGACTGCTACTACGAGGAGTGGTTTGATGATCTCGAGGACGGTTATATCGCGATGGTCAACTTCCATGATCACGTCGTACGCGAATTCAATGAAATACATCTCGATCAATATTTCGTACTTGGAGGTGAACTGGAAGATATTTCCTGGAGAACTTACTCACCAAAGCAATTCTTTAAGCGCATCGATCAGTACGTTCAAAAACGATTGACGATATAATAGCAATCGTCATTTATCTCATAAATTACCGACCAATTGCTGAATCACTAATTTATCAATAGGAAAAGTCACCTCATCCGTTTCTAGCGTATTAAGTTCCACCCATCGATTAGATTCTTGTTCGCCTTCTGCAAAATCGAAAGGTCGTGATCGGGCTGCAATCTGATCGGTAAACGCATAATTAACCAAATAATAGATACTGATAATTTGATCATTCGCATTAAATGCTGAAGGCTGATAAAAGTCCGTTAGGTAAAATAACTCACCTACTTCCACGGAGATACCTAGTTCTTCTTCAAATTCGCGTTTCAAGCAATCAATCGTACCCTCCCCTTGTTCGAGACCGCCACCAGGAAATTTTGTAAAAGTCTTCCCGAAACGTCTTTCATCAGAGAGCAGAAGGCGACGATGCCGATCAATCAATATGCCGTAAACACGAAGATTAAATGCCATTTTTCTGGTCGAGAATGGATCTTATGTCGGGCTTAAAATAATTTTCTCCTTTGAGTATTTTCCCGTCTTCCCGATAAATAGGTTCTCCATTTTCATCCAACTTACTCATGTTCGAGCGTTGAATCTCTTCAAACACATCAGCGATGATATCCTGCATTCCGTGCTTGAGTATCGTACCACACAAAATATACAGTTGATCCCCCAAAGCATCGGCAACTTCTGTAAGATCTTTATTTTGAGCCGCCTCAAGATACTCATTGTTCTCTTCTTGCATTAATCGGTGGCGCAACTCAATTTGCCCTTCTTCCAGATCACACGTTGGCTGTGTATTGTTTTTAATTCCAAAACTATCGTGGAATTGCTCCACCTGTCCAATAGTTTCTAATAGTGTCATTTCCTTTTTCATATAGCTCAGATATTGAATAGTCCAACTCAAATATACGCGCAATTATTCATCGCAGCGATTTCATATCAATAATAAATATTTTCTTTGAAATAGTCCATGGTAAAGGGTAAATACTTCTTTTCTTTCATTTTTTTTCGCCGTAAATGCACAATTATTTCGTTCGTTACTCATCAGAAATCAGCTGAATTTGTTTATTTTGTAGGTATGAAAAAGATGTTCAAAAGTCTGGTATTCACATTTGTCGCAGCACTCACCTTTGCTACAGGTAATCTCAAGGCACAAGATTTTTTTCCGCCCATAACAAACTATACTTCGGCTGATTATGGCGATGAATTCGCACCCGACAACGGAGGGATCTGTCAGGGGAATAATGGTGTCATGTATTTCGGTAATACAGGAAATATTCTCGCTTTTGATGGTCATTCCTGGAGTGCTATCCCCACTGTACCTGCGCGCGTAACTCATTCATTACACACGGCAAAGAATGGCACGATCTACGCGGGGGTTCAGGGTGATTTTGGAAAATTAGAAGCTGATAGCGTGGGTGCTTATCGCTACATTTCACTTGTCGACTCGTTGATTCGGAAGGAACATCCCTTTGAAGAAATTTGGAACATTCTCGAAATCGGGAACAGTATATTTTTCCAGAGTGAGGCGCAGGTATTCGAACTCAAGCAAGGTACGGTTCGAGCATTACCCATGCCCGGAACGGTACACACTGCTTTCAAGGTCAATGAACAATTGGTAGTTCGCATGCGTGATCACGGCATCATGTATTGGGACAATGAGCAATGGAACAAGGTTAAAGGCTCCGAATGGTTTGAAATATACGCAGCTTTTGGCATTATCGACACCGATCAACCAGATGTCAAAAAGGTGATCACCCAGGAAATCGGCATGTATAATTGGAATACGACCACAGATAGTTTAAAAGAAATCACTACGCCACACGATGCTTTGCTCAACAATTATTTACTTTTTGGTGCTCAGCGCATTGACAGCAACAAAATTGCACTTCGAACGAAAGACAAAGGGTTGATATTCATTGCAAATGATGGCGAGGAGATTGGACGACTGGATAAACGGATTGGACTCATTTCCAATGATATACGATCTCAGTTTCTCGACGAAGATGGAAATTTGTGGTTAACTACAGCAAATGGTATCGTTTTGGTTAATTTACATGCGCGGCTCTCCTACTTCGGTCAACAGCAAGGACTTCACGGAAGTGTCAAGTGTATTATAGAGACAAGTTATAAGGATAACGACCAACTTTTCGTAGGTACGAACGAAGGACTTTACAAACTCAATCCCGACGACCAGACACTTTCTAAAATTTTCGAGAAAATAGAGGGAATCAATTTCGCTGTTTGGGATCTGGATGTGTATCGCAATAATTTATTTGTAAGTACTGGGGAAGGACTTTTCGTCATAAAAGTTAATGAGCACCCTCCACATGTAGAAAAAATACATAACATAAATACCAACAGCCTTGCTTTAAACCCTTCAAAAGGGCACATGGTCGGAGCTGGAGATAAAGGTTTATATGTACTGGATATTAATAATTACGAGACTATTTTTACAGTTGAGGCTGCTTTTACAACCGTAACGAATATCGTCGAAGATCAACAGTCAGACACGCTCAACTACTGGATTGGATTACACGGTCAGGGTATTTTACAACTCCAGAAGACAGACGAATTTTCCACTCAGATGCATCGCGGAACTAATATTGGTATTCCAGAAGATCACATTGTCGTTCCGCTAAAATTGGATGATCAAGTGACATTTGGAAGTACAGATGGGATTCTCAATGTCGACAACACTTCTATGGATGGTGAAACCTATACATTTTTTATGCCGGAAAATATTGGCGATAGCACAATTTTAGATCCGTTATTTTACCTTGAAGAGGGTGACCAACACATCTGGTATTGCATTAACAATAACGTAGGAGTCTACAATAAGCAAGAAAAAACATTTACGAATCGACCATTCTGGGGGATCAAAAAAGGACGAATCAATAATTTATACCAGTCCCCCGATCAACAACACTTATGGATTGGAGCCTCCGACGGGCTAATTAGATACACTATAGAGGGTGAAATTCCGTTTAAAGAAAATTTCCGTACGTTGATCAGAAAGGTTAAAACAACAGGAGATAAACTCGATTATGGTGGAGTAAGACACGACAAACTCGATCCCATCCATGTGGCTTACAAGAAAAACATGGTGCATTTCACCTTTAGTGCACCCTATTTTGAAGACCATCAACCCATTGAGTATAGCTACTTTCTTGAAGGGTACGCAGAGGGCTGGTCAAAATGGGATAATAAAAATGAAATTGAATTTACGAACCTCCCAGAAGGTAAATACACTTTTCACGTTAAAGCGCGCAATGTTTATCACCAAGTAGCCGCTGAAGATAAAATCAGTTTCACAATTGCGACTCCTTGGTACCGTACTATTTGGGCCTACACAGGATATGTTGTCATCTTTATACTTATCGTTTTTGCCGCAATCAAGATCAGTTCCATGCGCTTAAAGGCTCAAAACAAAAGATTGGAAATGGCCGTTAAAGAACGAACTCAGGAAATCGAAAAGAAAAACTCAAGATTGGAAAGTCAGAAATCTGAAATCCTAACGCAAAAAACAGAAATCGAAGATAGTATCAATTACGCTCAACGCATTCAGCGCGCTATTTTGCCGGTGAAAGCAGAAATGAAACAGGAACTCGACGATTCTTTCATCATGTTCTGGCCTAAAGATGTTGTTAGTGGTGACTTTTACTGGTACTATAAGCACGACCATAAATCAATAGTCGTTTGTGCAGATTGTACGGGTCATGGTGTTCCCGGTGCCTTCATGTCGATGATTGGCATTGATAAACTCAATGTCTGCGTAGGTGAAAAAGGAATTACACGACCGGATAAAATACTATCATTTCTCAACGAAGGTATTAAAACATCGCTTCGTCAAGATGAAGGTAAAAAGGCCACCAGAGACGGTATGGATGCTTCAATCATTACCATTGACCACAAAAACGGCAAGGTTCAGTATGCTGGTGCTCATCGACCACTCTGGATCATCGATCACGAGGGTACGTTTGATGAAATCAAAGCAACTAAAGTAGCTGTAGGTGGCTTTACACCATTGGATCAAGGCTATGAATTGCATCAATTTAAAGTAAATCAAAAAGTACACCTGTATATGTCTTCCGACGGTTATGCAGATCAATTTGGAGGAGAAAAAAATAAAAAATTCAAGGTAAAAGCTATGAAACGTATTGTCCAGAAGAATCATCAGTTACCCATGGAAGAACAAAAAGATTACCTCGAAAAGCGAATGCGCGAATGGTCTGATGGATACGAGCAAGTAGATGACATTTGTGTCATGGGTGTTACCATCATTAATGAGAAGAACTCCAACATATCTTAAGTTTCTCAAATGCAAGTGAACTTCTTTTTATTAACTAAGAATAAATTTTATTCATAATATGTCACCCTGGTATTATTTATACGCCTTTATTGGAGGTATTATTTTAGGTGCGCTTAACAGTTGGTACTGGTATACGCGAGGCTATCGCGGCGGAAAATTATTTTTTATGGGTACGATTGCTTTTTTCGGCGTAATCATATTAATTTTAAAATTATTCTTTCCATAATCATGAACGCATTTAAAGATCATTATTATTCAATTACCAAAGCGCTCACGCTACTATTGCGCGGAAATTTTCTTCTCTACTTTTTACCAGGCATTGTCATAGCTATATTTTTCTACATGTATACGCGCGGTTTAGCTGCCGCCAACTCAACACTTGGTGTGGTTAGCTATGTTCCCTGGATCGGCACCTATTTACAAACAGCTGTAGACGCCGTATTTGGTTGGATTGTGGACTTTTCTATATATATCTATCAATTCACGATTATCACATTACTTTCTCCATTCCACACCCTCTTAAGTCAGCGTGTGGATGAACATGAAACGGGTCGTAAATTTGATGATGGATGGCGAAAATTTTTCATCGACATTTTACGGACAATTGGTGTCGCAACACTTGGTGGATTAATGTATTTGTTCATTAAGTTCATTTGGTGGATTTTTGCCTGGATATTGGGTTTAACTTTCCTTACACCTTTCATTTCGGCTATACTTATTGGCTTCTTTACAGGATTTAATAGCTACGATTATTCGCTAGAACGCCACAATATAAGCGTATGGAAGAGTTGGGGCTACGCATTTCGACATCCGCTGCAAATGACCTTAACAGGGGGGCTGTTTACACTTCTGCTCATGATTCCATTTGCTGGTGTAGTGATTGCTCCTGTGCTATTGACGATGGTCGGAACGTTGAACTACATTCGTATGGACCGAAGAAAAAAACAAAAGCAACAATCAGAAATTGTCTGATTTACGGGAGGTATGTTCATTAATAACGACATAATCGCAACTCTCCCATAACATATCTTCAAAAATGAGGATGGCCGCCAGAGCAAGTTGCGTATAATTTTGTGAGGCATTTCTAAATCGACCTGCTTCAGTAGTCCACATTTGCCGTATCAGATCCATACTCCCATCTTCTGGATTAATTTTATCCACCACTTTGCTCACATTGTAAGCGCCAGCATGGTAAACATGAAGTACAAATAGTCGAAACCAAAGGTCGTTTTCATCAACGTTCAAATTATACCGGTTTAAAATATTTTTTGCTTCAGGGATACACGTTTCTTTTATAAGTCTGCTCGCCGCAACTGCCGACTTATCAAAATCTTTACGTTCATCAATACTGCGGTTAACAGTCAACCCATATTTTCGAGCAACTGAAGCCATGAGTTGAAATGAGCCATAAGCCCCTACATTCGACCGTGCCAATTTACCAGGAGATTCGATTAAAAGTATCGATTGCGCGTACCACGGATCTACACCTCGTTCCTGGAAAACTTCAATTCCCTTAGATACCGTCGGTAAAACCAAATCAAAAGCATAGAAGTCGCGTTTACCAGAAGTCATGAATATACGATCATCTTCAGATAACCCATGAGCCGCTCGAATGGAATCCCTTAATACTTTTTTATCGTCATCTGAAAATGCATCCCACTCCTTCATTGTCATGCGATCTACTATTTCGCGCGTTTTAGCTATATTAATCACACAGGAATCTGGTGATAATGTCATCAGCGTCTTCCAAAATACAGGGTGAGCCAAACGATCCCATCGCTCTTTATACACATCAGTATTTTCGATATAAGTTACGGGTAGAGAATCATTAAAATGCTTAACGCGAATCAAATCTTTTTTCCATGGAGCGCTATCAGTTTCTACGATAGAGTCGTTCCCCGTGGCTTTCACGATCGTGGATAAGCCTAAAATAAAAAGAATTAGCAGCGCGTTCAATTGTTTCATGGTTCAATAATGTGTTTCAACAAGTATAACAAAAATGTGGACATTGGTTACTCAGAAATGTACTTATTTGCGAGCGCTTTTGCTTTTTCCAGCTGTTCCTCCCGATCAAGGTTCGTGTTATCGACGACCACCGCATCTTCGGTTTGAATCAGTGGGCTCTCACTGCGATTAGCATCCAGATGATCACGTTCATTTATATTGTCGATCACGTCTTGCTCGGCAACACGCTGCCCTTTCTCCTTGAGTTCATGATATCTTCTTTTAGCCCTCACTTCAGGTTCCGCTGTGACAAACAATTTTAACTCTGCATTGGGAAAAACTACTGAACCAATATCCCGACCATCCATTACAACACCTCCTGACTGACCCATTCGTCGTTGCTGATCCACCAGAAAATTGCGTACCTCTTTGATCGCTGCGACTTTACTCACCTGTTGAGAAACCTCCAGGGAGCGAATCTCGTCCTCCACATTTTCATCATTTAAAAGCAATTCAGGATTTCCTGATTGATTTAAAGTAAAAGCAATTTTGATTTGATCAAGCGCTGTTTTTAGTTGCAATTCATCTATTTCATCGTTGTTGATCCATCCCGAACGCATAGCGAAAAGCGTTACTCCGCGATACATTGCCCCTGAATCGACATAAATATAATTGAGCGCTTTAGCAAGGTCTTTAGCAAGTGTACTTTTACCGCATGAAGACCATCCATCAATTGCTATTGTAATTTTCTGTGCCATTGTATGATTCCCTATTCGTTATCTTTA
>CAJXMN010000026.1 GCA_913056215.1 uncultured Flavobacteriales bacterium
AGTTGATGTTGATGGTCAGGGCAAGTTTCGACATGTTTACGGCAGAACAGCAGAAAAGTTAGACTCTAAGATTGAGGCGACTGTAATTAAAGAAAAGGAAAATGAGCTGGAGATTCCAGCTTCGTGGTTTGGAATCTTGAACTCCTTGTTTATTATTTCTTTTGCACCGCTGTTCTCAAAGATATGGCAAAGTCGATTCAATCCGAGTGCTCCTGTCAAATTCGCGCTTGGATTAATTCTATTGGGTATCGGGTTTGGTTTCTTAGCCTATGGCGGATTATCGATCGAACAAGGTGCAAAAACGGCTAGTGTGAGCATTATTTGGTTGATTTTGGCTTATCTGTTCCATACGCTGGGTGAACTCTCACTCTCTCCTGTGGGACTGTCTTACGTAAGTAAATTGTCTCCCCCCAAATTGCTCTCACTGATGTTTGGAATGTGGTTTACTGCTACTGCTCTCGCCAATGGTTTGGCTGGCTTGATGGGAAGCTTAATCGATTACATCACTACGGCTTATTCGATTTCCTTCTTCTTCATGATCTTTACAGTAGTACCGATGGTGGCAGGATTGATTCTGTTAGTCTTGAATAAGTGGCTTGTAAGTAAAATGCACGGTATACGATAGGATATACCATAATTCATACAAAGGGTTTTGGAGTAATTCTGAAGCCCTTTTTTTATATAGAGAATAATGCAACACGTAAATTTTAACCTTAAAGGTCCACATATAGAACTCATTCAACTCCTGAAAGCCATTGGTGTAGCTCAGACAGGTGGACATGCAAAAATGATTGTAGATGACGAAGATGTTGTTCGAAACGGAGTCATTGAAACGCGAAGAAGAGCTAAGATTATTGTTGGAGATATAGTGGTGATTGGAGGTGAAGTGGAGATTACAGTTGAATGACTGCTTAAATTTAGATTGTTACGATTGACAGCTAGACCTCTTGCCAGTTATGTTATCTTCATTGATTGTGTAAGATGACGTTCTTTACGCCTGCTTGGTGAGCATTGTGGTAAGCAACATGCAATTGATAGCTATTGTACTACAGGATGGCATCCGCATAGGTTTATTATCTAAAATAAGGAAATGGTTGTTGTTCTTCATTCATCGCCCGAATGAGTAGACCCTTTGCTACTACCACCTCAAAATCAATTTCAAATTAAACCTGCGTTGTGTGAGATAGTTGGGAATGGCGAAAAATCGTCCTTGGGTGTCCTGAACCCATTGTTGTGAGAGTACGTTATCGATTCCTAGCAAGTTAAATATTTCAAAATTGAGTCGCACATCGCTAAAAGGACGTAAAAATTTCTTGCGGTCTTCTTTTTTGGGTTGATTATACAAAAAGTCATATCCAAAACCGACATCCACTCTAAAATAGGCCTTTTGACGTAGCGTATCTTTATAACGATTGCGGTCGGGTGGTCCATAAGGTAAACGCGATCCATAATTAAACCCCAGTTGAGCTGTAAACTGTTCGATGCTGGGCATCCGATCCTGAAATAAGATGGCAAATGTAAACCATTGATCAGTCGGTTTGGGAATATAACCAGGCGTATTTAGGGAGCTATCTGCTATCTCATCGTTAAAGGTATACCCAGGAATAATTTCTTCTCCATCGGAATTAAAGTAGGTATAATAGTCATCATCTTTTAAGTCTTCTATACTGCGCAGGAGACCCATTTTGAAAAAGGATTGTGTTCCTTCTATAAATTCTCCGTGTAGGTTAAAATCGAGTCCATAAGCATGACCGACAGCATTATTGTTAGCGTAATAACGTGTTCGTACATTATCGATCTGATAGGGGTTTACATCCCACATATACTTGTAGAATGCTTCTCCTGTAAGCTTAAAAGGTGTATTGCGCTCCCACATTTCGAAAGCGTAATCAATACCCGTCACTAAGTGAAAAGATTTCTGGCTGCGTGTCGAGGTATTCAGGTTGCCATCAAAACCACGAAGTTCTCGGTAAAAAGGAGGTTGATAATACAGTCCTGAACTGATATGCATCCGCATGAACCGCTTCTTCGTTTCACCTTGAGCATTGCGGTAATATTGACGCGGAAAATAGCTTAAAATAGCACGTGGTGTGATATAAAATTCATCATTGAATCTCGTGTAACCAGAACGGACTCCAGCATTAAAAGACAACTGAGATCGAGAGCGATCTATGGTATCTCGATAGGTTACTTTCTTTTTATTGCCAGAAGAATCAACTATTTTTCGAGTGATGGCTATGGGGTAATCTTTCTTGAAAAAATTAAACTTCTGACTGTACTGAAGAAAACCCCTTGTGCGAAAAGTTTCCAAGGTATTTTCAGACTTAATCACTTCAAAGAGTTCAATGCTGTTATCAGGAGTTTGTGGTAAACTATAACCGGCTGAATCAACATAGTTCCATTCGCTCATCACGTCGTAAAAGTCCTCATATTGCGCAGAAACACCCCACTTGAGTACACCTTTTTTGTCGTAACCCAATCCATCTTTGGAAATATCCATGAACTGATAGGATCCCGTATGGCGAAGCGAATAAATAGTGGCTTGTAGTCGATTTCTTGCATGATCTAAAAATGAACCAACTCCCAACGTTCCAATAGAATCACCAAACTCCTCTTTGGCAGGATCGGTTTCAATTTCATTAATAAAATATTGACCTAATATATCGAATGTTTCGCGCTCATCTGTATTAAAAACTTTTGCGTAGAGAGCTAAATTTGTCCGTTTGTTCAGATCCCATTTCAAAGATGTTGCTCCAGTAATTGTGCGAAATCGTGTGAGTTCCTCACCTTCAAAAAATACACGGAAACTCAGTGCTTGATTGACGGTTCCAAAACGCGTTTCTTGTGTCTGAGGAGCGAATCGATAGTCGTTAGATGAGAAATGGCCAAGGACGCTCCAGGTAAGGTTTTCAGTAATGGCATAATTGGTCAAAAATTGAAAATCATAAAAGCGTGGCCGATATGCTCCTTTTACCGGTAAGGCATTGAGTACATAAGACTGATCGCGATAACGTCCAGCTACCATATAGTCGAATCGAGGTGTAACAGCATCTTCTACATGAATGGATGTTCCAAGAAGCGACGCATTGAACGAACCTCGAAAATCATCTGGTTTTCGATATTGAATATCTAATACAGAACTCAGACGGTCTCCATATTCAGCGGCGAAACCACCGGCACTAAAAGCAATGTTTTCAACTAGAGCTGGATTGATAAAACTCATTCCTTCTTGTTGTCCTGTTCGTGTCAGAAAGGGGCGGTATATTTGAAAACCATTAACATATACGAGGTTTTCGTCATAGCTGCCACCGCGTACGTTGTAGTTGTTCGTCAATTCATTGTTAGAAACCGCAGCTGTGGTTAGCGTGAGATAATTTTCTACGGAACTTTGTGGACCAGGAATTTGTTCAATTTCGATAGCGGGTAAATCGTCAATCTGTCCTTTTCGACGTTGACCAGTGATCGAAACTTCAGTAAAGTATTGGATCTCCAATTTGACTTTCGGAAGCCGCAGTCGTTCACCGGGTTCTATTGAAAAAGCAATTGATTCTTGCTTGTCGTCGTAAGTTATGACGAGTATGTTTTTTCCAGGGGGAACTTTCAAGGTATATTTTCCGTCTAAATTGGTGGTTGTCTTACAACTAGAATCGGAGGCAAGGCCTACACGGATATCGGGAAAGCCTTTATTCGTTTTATCTACGACCTTACCGTGAACCGTTGCTTTTTGATTAAAAGCTTGGCTAGAAAGACAAATGAGTAATAAGAGAAGCGCGTAAGATCGCATGGAATTCGCCTAATTTGTGCTTATAACGACAGGGAATGGTTTGTCGTATAATAAAAGGGTATGAATTTTATGTATTTCACTACAGCAGTGATTCAATAATTTTGTCCATTGAGTAACCTTCAGCCTCTGCTTTGTAATTCCGAACGAGACGGTGACGCAAAATAGGTTTCGCTACGGCCTTGACATCTGCTTCGTCGGGTGTGTACTTCCCTTGTAGCATAGCATGACATTTAGCACCGATAATAAGGTATTGTGAAGCCCTTGGTCCAGCTCCCCAAGACAGGAATTTTTTTGTAATTTCAGGAGCACTTGAATCATTGATACGTGTTTTTGCAGCCAATTTTACAGCATATTCCAACACATGATCTGATACAGGTATTTCACGTACTAACTTTTGAAATCTCATAATGTCATCACTCGTCATCGCTTGCTCGACCGATACATCCTGATCCGTTGTTGTCGCCTTAACAATAGCTACTTCCTCTTTATAGGAAGGATAGTCTACCCAAATGTTGAACATAAATCTATCAAGCTGTGCTTCGGGTAAAGGATACGTACCTTCTTGTTCAATGGGATTTTGTGTTGCCAGCACGAAAAATGGTTCAGGAAGGGGGTAGTTTTGCCCGGCTGCGGTAACGTGTTTTTCCTGCATGGCCTCGAGCAACGCAGCTTGTGTTTTTGGAGGTGTACGATTAATCTCATCAGCGAGGACAATATTGTTAAATAAGGGGCCTTTTACAAATTTAAAATCGCGATTTTCATTGAGTATTTCTGCCCCTATGATATCCGAAGGCATCAAATCGGGTGTAAATTGAATACGATTAAAGCTGAGCCCCAAGGATTTAGCAATGGTGTTTACTAAGAGTGTTTTTGCCAGCCCAGGCACTCCAACAAGTAAACAGTGACCTCTGGAAAAAATGCTGATTAATACTTCATCAATTACATCATCCTGGCCAACAATAACCTTGTGGATCTCTTTTTTGAGTAATTTATATTTTTTGACCAGTTGATCAACTTCCTCGACGTTTGACATAATTTCTAAATTATGGGTTAAAAGTAGTTATTTCCATTCGTAATCAAAATCACAGTTGTCATAACTGTCGTCCAGACGGATATATGTTTTTCGAACGCGACTTTTTACCCAGTCCTGTATGACACGTTGTTTTTGTTCGTTTTTAGCCGCTTTTTTGATAAAACTATAATCTTGATCGAGATTCGCGACGTGCGGATCGATGCGGTTTTTAATACGCACAATGCGCACGCCCTCTTTTCGCGATTGTTGATCTGTATAAAGTGCAGGTTCAGATATTTCGCCTTCATCAAGATTGTTGACCAAGCCAAATATTTGCGGGTCAATACGGTTAATGTTGGATACATCCCAATATTGATCACCTGAATAAGGGTTCGTTAAATTCCCTTGATTTCGACGTGTTTTGTCATCTTCGGAGTATTCTTTAACGGCCTCTTCCCAGGTGACTTCATGTTGTTTTAATCGCGCATGGCATTCATCGATGAGCGCAGCCGCTTTTGAAAGGTCCTCACTACTAACTTCAGGGCTAAGTAGGATATGGCGAATGGTGTAGTCGTCTCCTTTGCGATCCAAAAGCTTAATGATGTGGAAACCGTATTGGGTTTCTACAACATCTGATATTTCACCCACTTCGAGTGAAAAGGCTGCAGCCTCAAAAGGTTTAACCATCATTCCACGCGTGGCTTCAATCTTACCTCCTTTTTTAGCGCTTCCCTGATCTTCGGAATGTATGGTCGCCACAGCTGAGAAAGAACGATTTCCATCGATAATGTCTTGTCGCCAATTTTTCAGTTTTTTGATAACTGCATTTTTACTGGCTTGAGAGATTTTAGGATAAATGACTATTTGTTGGATGGCTATTTTTTCATTAATATAAGGAACGCTATCCTCTGGTATGTTCTTGAAAAAGCGTTGAACATCCTCTGGACTCACAGTTACATCTTTGGTGATCTGTCTTTCCATTTCCTGAGATAACATCCGATCGCGAATGATGTCACGGAATTCGTTTTTAATCTGTGTATACGTTTTCCCGTAAAATTCTTCCAACTTTTCACGGCTTCCAATTTGTTGTTCAATTGTCCGCAATCGATTTTCCATTTCGGCATTTACTTGCTCGTCTGTAATCTCGATACTATCAATCTGTGCTTGATTTAATAATAATTTCTGATAAAGCTGTTCTTCTAAGATTTGACAGCGGTTTTGACTCCCTCCAGGCGCTTCAGTATTATTTTCCATTTGAAGTTTTTGTGCTTCTATATCAGAATGCAAAATGATATTGTCACCTACTTGAGCAAGGATTTCGTCAATCACTTTTTCAGAGGATGATGCGCCGTCATCGGTGACGATTTGAGCGTGCAACGGAAGAAGCGATGATAAACTAATGAATAGTAAGAGGATATTGTTCTTTGACATTTTCTGCAATTGTTTCTTTTGCTTCTTGACGAAGCGTGTTAATTCTACGTTTTAAAATTCGTTTCTTAATATTGTTTTTCTCAATTTGTAACGGGGAAGATACGGATTTGGATCGATAATCAATGACGTTAATAAAATAGGTCCAGTTATCGACATGAAAAATAGAGGCACCCTTTTGTAGAATGAGGTTTTGTTTCTTGTTATCACTCATGGGTATCTCTTTTGTAAGGTCATCGAAATAAATCCATTTATCGCGGTCAAAATAGAAATTTTCAGCATAGAGTTTAGCGTATTGTTGTATGAGCTGTTCATCTTTATCATTTTTTAACAGAAAGTGATCAGCAAAAGGCACTTGCTCAGCTATACTATCCGGGATACGAATATACAAAGCATGGACAATATAGGATTTACTTTTATATTGCTCGCGGTGGTTATCATAGTAAGTTTGAATTTCCTGATCGCTTACCGAAGAGTCAAGTTGTTGAGCAATATAATTGTTTTCTAAATCGAAACGGTGTAAGTCCGTAAGTTCATCTCTTCCTTGTAATTCATTCCATTTCTTTTGTTGGGGTTGTTGTTTTTCAATGGCCAGTTCGATCTGTTTTTGAAAAGCCCATTGTTCAATAACGCGTTCCCGTAGATGTTCAGGGCTATATTCATCAGCGTAATAGTTCATTAATTCTTCTAAAGTCGAAGTTGTTAGTTGGTGATCTTCAACACTACAAATAACATTTTCAGATTGGAGCGAAGAACATGAAAACAAAAACACGAGAAGGCTGCCTGTTAAGGCAACCTTCCCCAATCGTTTAAAATTAACGCTAATCTCCAAGGCCGTAAAGCACTTCTTCATTGACTTCAATCGTATGTTTCTTTCTGAGTTCTTTAATCCATGTCTTTTCTAAAAAATTCTGATAATCTTGAATCACCTGTCCTCTTGCTTCCTGAAGTGACTTCGTGGAAGGTTCCAGGACTTCCTCGACAATGATGAGGTGATGCTTATCCTCTTTTTTGAATGGCCCATTCACTCCATTTTTCAATGAAAGCCCTTTCAAAAGTGGATGACGCTCGGGTATAAACTTACCAGATTCTCCAGATAAGTTCAGCTGCGACTCTTTATTCACAATCGTTAGTATACCTCTCAAATTGATCGTATCCACTTTATAGAGCGCAAGTGCAGTATCAAGCTTTGCTTGATCGTTAGCAGAAAAAATAGTTGCTTGATAACGCTCGGGCCATTGATAGCGGTCTTGACGTTTGTTAAAATAAGCTTCTAATCCAGATGTATCCTTGATGGCGCGGTCCCAAACTTTATCCTTCATGATTTCATAAAGCAAAATACCATCGTGATATTCTTGAAGTAAAGCCCGATATTCGGGATGCTTCTCTTTTAATCGCGATTTTTCATCAGCTAAGATCTGTTCATTTTGCCAATCGTTGTATTGACGATTGATAAATGCCTGCATGTTAATTGGGTTTGCTCTTTTAACCTCACTTAAAAAATTGGCAAACCCTTGCATTGTGTATTTGCGACCTCTGTATTTAAACATCCATTTGTTTTTATTGATTTGAGGCGCTTCCCATTTTCCTTCAAAGATCGTAGAGTCAACATTTTCATAAAACCAATCTATACGTTTTCCTTTTTTATCCTTGAACTTATTTTTTCGTTTCAGCTTTTGGATGAAAGACGATTGTGTTTTTTGACCACGACTACCGCGATTTACTTTGTTTTGAAGCTCGCTTTTAAGTGAATCGAAAGCTTTTAAGGGTTCATAGTTTAAACGTTTGATAATGTGAAAGCCATAATCAGTTTTGACAGGCTTGGTATAATCACCGTCGTTTTCAAGCGAAAATGCTGCTTCTTCGAATTCAGGTACCATACGTTGATTGGTTCCAGACCCAAAAGCGGGGAGACGACCACCTTTGGATTTCGACCCGCGATCATCAGAATAGAGCTTAACCAATTGTTCGAAAGATTCACCTTCTTCTAGTTTTTGGTATATTTCATTCACTTTTTGTTCAGCAGCCTGAATATCAGATTTGCCAGCATCTTTTTGAAGGGCAACCATAATGTGAGCTGTTGTAATCGTTCCTCGTGCTTTCCGTTTATCGGTTACTTTGACGATATGGTATCCATATTTGGTCCGTATAGGGTTAGAAATTTCACCAACTTTGGTGTTGTAAGCAGCAGATTCAAAGGGATAAACCATTTGAAAAGCTGTGAAAAATCCGAGGTCACCTTTATTTTGTTTTACCGATGGATCTTCTGAACCGTTCTTTCCAGTGGCTACCGATTCAAAAGAAGCGCCATCTTCGATACGTTTCTTCATTTCCATGATGCGATTATAAGCTTCCAATGTATCTTTCGGAGGTGCACTCGGAGGTATTTTAATGAGGATATGAGAAGCACGAACTTCTTCTTTCATACGCTTGTAGGCTTCCTTCACGAGCTCTTTGTTTTTTGAAGAATCCACAAGGTAAGGACGCGCCAATTGTTGTTGATAACCTTTAAGTTCTTTTTGAATGGATGGAATCGTATCATAGCCGAGAGCTTCAGCTTCAGCTACCTTCAATTTAAACTTTTTAAACAAATCCATGTATTCATCAAGACTCGCTTTGTCATATTTTGGATCATCATTGTTTTTGAGGTAAACCTGTAGAAACTCCTTCTTCGTTATTGGCTCTCCGTTGACTTTCATGACAACAGCATTGTTATTCTTTTGTCCATACACCAATAGTGGCAGGGTAATCAGTATTGTAATGAATAATTGCTTCATTGTTTGTTTATTTTTCCTAAAATTAAGATTACGAAAATAAAAATTCGTCTGGCAATTGATACGAATTATCAGCCAAAATATTGTTAAATGCTACGATTTATTTAAAGCTGTAGTTTGGTGCTTCGCGCGTAATTGAAACATCGTGGGGGTGAGATTCCAACATACCAGCATTGGTGATGCGTACAAATTCGGCACCTTGAAGGGTTTGGATAGAGCCGGCGCCGCAATATCCCATCCCGGAACGCAAACCACCGATAATTTGATAGATGACCTCTTTGAGGTGTCCTTTGTAAGGTACACGTCCAGAAATTCCTTCAGGTACAAGTTTGTTGGAATCTTCTTCATCCGCTTGAAAGTAGCGGTCTTTTGAACCGCGTTCCATCGCCTCTATAGAACCCATGCCGCGATATGCTTTAAATTTACGACCCTGATATATTATCGTTTCACCAGGTGATTCTTCCGTTCCTGCGAGCATAGATCCGACCATAACTGTATCGGCACCTGCCGCTATGGCCTTTACAATATCACCAGTATAACGAATTCCTCCGTCGGCAATAACGGGGACTCCCGTTCCTTCCAATGCTCGTGCTACTGCATTAATTGCAGTAATTTGAGGTACACCTACTCCTGCGATGACGCGTGTAGTACAAATAGAGCCGGGACCAATCCCTACCTTTACGCCATCAGCTCCTGCATCTACTAAAAATTTTGCAGCGCTAGCTGTGGCGATATTTCCTACAATCACGTCAATATCTGAATATGCTGCTTTAACGGCTTTTAATTTTTCAGTTACGCCTTTCGTGTGACCGTGTGCAGTATCAATTACAATGGCGTCGACCCCTGCTTTTACGAGGGCGTCTACCCGGTCCATTGTGTCATCAGTAACACCAACAGCGGCTGCAACGCGCAAACGTCCAAATTGATCTTTACAGGAATTTGGGTGTTGTCGTACTTTTATAATATCCCGGTAGGTGATCAAACCAATTAATTTATTGTTGTCATCAACTACGGGTAACTTTTCGATTTTATGTTCTTGTAAAATTTCTTCAGCTGTGGACAAATCAGTGCCATCGTCGGTGGTGATAATGTCCTCTCGAGTCATTACCTCTCGAATAGGGCGTTTGTGCCTTTTCTCGAAGCGGAGATCGCGATTGGTCACAATGCCCTTTAAGGTGTTGTTTTCGTCAACTACTGGGATACCACCAATTTTATTCTCGCGCATCAATTGAAGTGCATCTTCCACGATAGCTTCTTCACTCAGAACGATGGGGTCTATGATCATACCACTTTCGGAGCGTTTGACTTTGCGAACTTGCAGTGCTTGACGTTCGATACTCATGTTTTTGTGAACCACTCCAATACCACCAGTTTGAGCAATAGCAATCGCTAAACTCGACTCCGTAACAGTATCCATAGCTGCAGATACCACTGGAGCATTGACTTCTATGTTTCTTGTGATCTTACTTTTGAGTTGAACATCCTTTGGTAAAACTTCCGAATAAGCGGGGACGAGTAAGATGTCGTCGAAGGTTAGTCCTTCTTTTACCGTATTTATATCTAGCAAAGGCATAATGAACTTATTTTTTGTAAATAAATTCCCGCAAAAATACGAAAAATAAAGTAGAATAACGATCAATTAGTGCACAGCGTTTCTTACTTCTGTAAATTTGGTTATATTCGAGCATTCAATAGTTCTTACATGCTACATTTTTTGCGCGGTTTATTGGTTTGCTTTATGGTGTTCATGATAGCTGATGTCATGGGGCAACAGGTGCATTTTCCTGAGGTCGTTCTTCAGGGTGTTGAAACCAATGTAGAAGTAACTGAAGCCGTTAAGGGCGATTCTCTCTTTATCGCTAAAGATACGGTTGTGCTTCGCAATGATGGGGGGAAACTCATCGGTACGTTCGTATTAAATAGCGATGAGGTAAATTTTCAAAATGGTAATATATCCTACGATCAGCCTACTGTTATTCCCGGATGGCTTTCACTTTTGCCGCCGTTAATAGCCATTGTTCTGGCATTATTGTTCAAAGAAGTGCTCTCCTCGCTCTTTTTAGGTATTTTTATCGGTGCTGCTACGATTGGATTTTATACGGGTGGTGTATCTGGTATATTCGCTGCTTTTCTAACTGTATTAGATCATTATATTATCAACGCATTATTGGATTCAGGGCATGTCTCAGTCATTCTATTTTCAGTTATTATTGGAGCCATTGTAGCGATCATTTCTAAGAATGGGGGGATGCAAGGTGTAGTGGATCGATTGGTACGATTTGCTACAAACCGTCGATCTGGAATGTTAACGACTTATTTCTTGGGTATTGCTATATTTTTCGACGATTATGCGAATACGTTGGTAGTTGGAAATACCATGCGCTCTGTAACGGACCGATTGAAGATTTCTCGTGAAAAATTAGCCTATATCGTCGACTCTACAGCAGCCCCAATTGCAGCGGTTGCTTTTATCACAACTTGGATTGGTGCTGAGTTAACGTACATTTCCGATGGTGTCTCTAAAATTGAGTCACAACAGGGTGTCGAAATTACCCAAAGCGCTTATGGTATTTTTATGGATTCGTTGGCCTATTCATTCTATCCTATATTTTCGTTGTTCTTTGTGTTTTTTCTACTGTATAAACAACGCGATTTCGGACCGATGTTAAAAAAGGAACGCGGTGCTATGGCTGGAGAAGTTCGCCAGGATACGGTAACAGATAAAGAACTGGAGGAGTTTGAACCAGTCAAAAATGCTTCGCGAAAAGCTTTTAATGCGGTAGTACCGATTCTTATTGTGATTACAGGAACATTTATAGGGCTAGTCTATACTGGTTTTGAAACTGTGAGATTAGAATTAATAGCGGGTGGTTATGATTTGTCTGACGGGGTATGGAGTAACATTGGAAAGCAAGAAGGGGTTGATTCAGGTTTTTTCAAAAAGCTCGGTATTATCATCGGTAATGCCGATTCGTACGTCGCTCTTTTATGGGCTAGCTTGAGTGGTCTTTTAGCAGCAATTGTGCTCACGATTAGTCAACGAATTATGAGTCTGCGCGACACCATGGATGCTGTACTCGTTGGTATTAATACCATGATGCCAGCTATTGCTATACTTGTTTTAGCCTGGTCTCTCGCTGGAGTAACGGAGAGCTTGAGTACTGCAGAATACCTCAAAACGTTCTTTGGTAATGATTTTTCACAGGTTTGGGTTATTCCAGCGCTGACATTTGTTTTGTCTGCTTTTATAGCATTTTCGACGGGGTCTTCATGGAGTACAATGGCACTCATGTATCCGTTGGTAATTCCTTTATCTTACGCTGTTGCAAGCGGTGACCCTGACGTGGCCACAATGGGGATTATGTACAACACGATTGCTTCAGTGTTAGCCGGAGCTGTTTTAGGAGATCATTGTTCGCCTATTTCCGATACGACAATCCTGAGTAGTCTGGCTACATCATGTGATCATATTAGCCACGTTAAAACGCAAATGCCTTATGCTTTGACAGTCGGGGGAGTGGCGCTTCTTATTGGTGTTATACCTGCAGCAAATTCCGTGCCCTGGTATGTTACTTTTCCCATTGGCATTGGCTTGCTTTATATAATTGTTACTTTCTTTGGAAAGAAACTAAATCCGTAGATAGACGATCCAAATGGTATTCTGGAGAAAATATATAATTAAGGCCTCAATTAGTCTTTTTATGTTGCCGTTGTTAACAATTGTTGCTCAAGCCCAGTCTGTGGTGAACACAGAAAGTATTCGTTTGGACTCCTTGGATAATGGATTGAGTGGTAATGTGGAGCTTGGATTTAACCTAGTTCAAAATATTAACAACGTAATTCAGACACAGAATAGCTCCCATTTTCAGTGGGGCAGAGGCAATCATTCGATAATGTCCGTTAACGCACTCAATTTGACAGTTTTCAATAAAACGAAAGTCTTGAATGATGGTTTTCAGTACTTCAGGTATGCTTATTCGCTTTCACCAACATTTGATGTGGAGTCTTTTGTTCAAGCGCAGTACAACACAATAATTAATATCAGAGGTCGATATTTAATGGGACTAGGCGGGCGATTACATGTTTTGGAAGCCAATGAAGACAGTTTGAAACTACACTTGAGTGCTCACTATATGCGCGAGTACGAAGAGGAAACTTCAGCGATTATTAATCGTCATCATCGCTTGAATACTGTTGTTTCTTTTGGCTGGCCGATCCATGATAACCTTAATGTTAACTTCATGGGGTATTACCAACCTGATTTAATGCGTATGAAGGATTTCAGAGTTTCGACTGAGGCGGGGATTAATATTCAAATATTTAGACGATTTACATTGAAATACGCGATGGCCTGGTTTTATGATCAATATCCACCAGAGGGTATTCGTAATATTTTTTACACCTTTAAAAATACGTTGTTGTTTAAGTTCTAACAACGTTTGAGGACCTGAAAATAAAGTGTAACGTGAAACGGTAGTTCTAGATGACAGAGTTGGTTTAGTGTTTAGGCTTGGTGTCAAAAATGAAAAAACGAAAATAAATGGCGCTATGTGTCAATATAATAGGAACGTCATTTTTGTGCGCATTGCAGTGTCAGTTGTTAGCGCTCCTGTCTTGGATTGAATATTTTAACGTGATAGCGCAACATTTGTTAGAGAAATGCTAAGTTTGCTATGCAAAATATAGTGAGTAAAAATGGAAACGCTTAAGCAACGATTTATAGACTATGATCGATCGAATTTTTCGGATGAAGAGTTGGTATCGATTTACAGAGCGATTTTAAAACCCCGATTGATCGAACAGAAAATGTTAATTCTGTTACGGCAAGGTAAGATTTCGAAGTGGTTTTCAGGCTGGGGACAGGAAGCCATAAGCGTTGGAACTACCTACGCAATGCACAATGAAGAGGTGATGCTTCCTATGCATCGTAATTTGGGTGTTTTTACAACCAGAAATGTGCCCTTAAACCGACTCTTCTCGCAGTTCCAGGGGAAAATGAATGGATTTACGCAAGGTCGAGACCGATCGTTCCACTTTGGGACAATGGATTACAACATCGTAGGAATGATCTCGCATCTAGGGCCTCAATTGGGAATTGCAGATGGCATAGCACTTTCGAATCTCATTAAGGATAATAAAGAAGCTACGCTCGTATTTACTGGAGATGGTGGTGCAAGTGAGGGTGATTTTCACGAAGCCTTGAATGTTGCATCTGTATGGGATTTGCCCGTGATCTTTACGATTGAAAATAATCAATGGGGTTTATCGACACCGAGCAATGAGCAATTTAATTGTAAGCAATTCGTAGATAAAGGAATTGGATATGGTATGGATGCTTACCAAATAGATGGAAATAACATTCTCGAAGTAGTCAGTGCTGTACGCCAGATTTCCGACTCACTGCGTGAACGACCACGACCGTTTTTATTGGAATGCATGACGTTTCGGATGCGCGGACACGAGGAGGCTTCGGGAACGAAATATTATCCAGATGGCATTCAGGATGAATGGAATAAAAAAGATCCAGTAATTAATTTTGAACTCTTTTTGAAAGAGGAAGGGATCTTAAATGACGAACAGATCGAACGGTTTGCCAAAGAAATTAAAACTGAAATTCAGGATGGACTTGATCAGGCTTATGCCGAGCCAAATGTAACGCCTGATACAGATAAAGAAATCGCTGACCTTTTTAAAGCGCATGTTCAGGAAGTAAAATCCCCTCATTCATCTCATACTTCGGAAAAGCGATTTGTAGATGCTATTTCAGATGGGTTAAAACAATCCATGGAGCAATACCCAGAACTCGTATTGATGGGGCAAGATATTGCTGATTATGGAGGAGTATTCAAGGTTACCGAAGGATTTGTAGATCAATTTGGAAAAGATCGCGTTCGCAATACACCGCTCTGTGAGTCTGCTATCTTAGGTGCTGGACTCGGACTTTCTATTAAGGGGATGAAGGCGATGGTTGAAATGCAGTTTGCAGATTTCGTAACTTGTGGATTTAATCAGATCGTCAATAACCTCGCAAAGATCCATTGGCGATGGGGACAAAATGCAGATGTTGTTATTCGTATGCCTACGGGTGCTGGTGTGGCTGCTGGGCCTTTTCATTCACAAAGTAACGAAGCCTGGTTCTTTCATACACCTGGCTTGAAAATCGTTTATCCAGCTTTCCCAGGGGAGGCCAAAGGATTATTGGCGGCGGCCATCGAAGATCCTAATCCAGTAATTTTCTTCGAGCATAAGTATTTGTACAGAAGTCTTAAGGAAGATGTGCACGACCAATATTACACTACGGAGATTGGTAAAGCGCGTCTTGTCAAAGAAGGTACGGACCTCACAGTGGTTACTTATGGTATGGGGGTTCATTGGGCCTTAGAAACGTTGGATGATCACTCGGATATTACAGCAGACTTAATCGACTTGCGCACACTGTCTCCATTAGATACGGAAACTATTTTTGCATCAGTCAAAAAAACAGGTAAAGTCATCGTACTTCATGAAGATTGCGAAATTGGTGGGGTAGGAGCTGAAATCGTCACTCAGATCAATGAAAATTGTTTTGAGTATTTAGATGCACCAATTAAAAGAGTGGCATCGCTCAATACACCAGTGCCATTTGACGCTGGTCTTGAACAAAACTTTTTGCCTCCTCAACGTTTTGAAGATACTTTAGTGGAACTCATCAACTACTAGTAATGGAAAAAGGAAATAAACGGATCATTAAAGGGTGGGTGTTTTACGACTGGGCGAACTCAGTATATAACCTCGTGATTTCTTCCGCAATCTTTCCGATTTTTTATGCTAATGTTACTGAAAGTTATTATCTCGAATCACTCGGTAGAGCTGGTGGGAAATTAAAGGAGGGCGAAAATGTGATGGTCGAATTTTTCGGCACTTCCATCTCGAATTCCGTGTTGTTCTCGTACGTATTGGCTGCTTCATTTTTGTTAGTCAGTTTGTTGTCACCACTACTTTCTGGAATAGCCGATGTTACGGGAAATAAAAAGCGGTTCATGCAGTTTTTCTGTTACCTCGGCGCACTAGCCTGTATTTCTTTGTTTTGGTTTAGTCCCGCAAAAGTTGAATGGGGGATGCTCTCGATTTTTTTAGCAAGTATTGGTTTCTGGCATAGTTTTGTGTTCTATAATGCTTTCTTACCAGAGATAGCTGAGCCGAAAGATCACGATAAAATTTCAGCCCGCGGCTTTTCAATGGGTTATTTTGGAAGCATGCTTCTACTTGTCGTTTGTTTGTCGATAATTATGTTTATCGATGAGAGTTATACAAAGTGGAGTTTTGTACTGGTCGGACTATGGTGGATTGGTTTCGCACAGATCACCTTCAACAGATTACCCCATAATGTGTATCACAAGAAAAGAGAAAAAGGTTATATCTGGAAAGGGTTTAAAGAACTAAAACGGGTATTTCAGGAATTTCGTAGAACGCGCAGGTTGAAGCGCTATTTACTCGCTTTCTTTTTCTTTAATACGGGAGTACAAACGGTCATGCTGATGGCTGTTGTTTTTGCCAAGAAAGAGATCTATTGGGGGGAAAGTGGAGGAGATACTGGTTTAATCATTGCAATCTTGCTGATACAATTACTCGGTGCTGGAGGCGCGTATTTAATGTCATGGGTGTCGGGGAAGATAGGTAATCTTCAGACTTTGACGATGGTTGTCACGGGTTGGGTGGCACTGTGTATCTGGGCTTACTTTATTGAAAAGCCGATGACATTTTATTTTCTAGCAGCAGGTGTAGGTTTTGTTATGGGGGGTGTGCAGGCATTGGCGCGATCAACTTATTCTAAATTCTTGCCAGAAACAAAGGATCATGCGTCTTATTTTTCATTTTACGATGTGTCTGAAAAGATCGGTATTGTGATTGGATTATTCTTTTTTGGCTTAATGGAAGACCTTACTGGAGACTTAAGAGCTTCAGTGCTATCTATCATTATCTTCTTTGCGATCGGATTAGTTTTGCTTGTCTTAGTGCCCCGAAAAGCAGACGCAAGACTATAAAAAACCGTTCACGCTAAAGTGAACGGTTTTAATTGCTAAGCAAATGATTTTGCTTTTAAGCCTCGATACGTTCCTCTAACGCTTTGTTATAAATGTCTTTCGCTTCTTGAATGAAACCGTAGTGTTCATCATCTACGACCATTTTACCCTGTGTTACATGTCCGAGAAGGGTGTATTTCACGTCTTTCTGGTTCATCATGAATTCAATGAATGCATCTTCGTTATCTTCATTAACCGTAACGACAACACGCCCTGCAGCTTCACCGAATAGAAATGCATCTTCGCGGATCTCTGCATCAGACACTATGTCAAATCCTAGCTCATTAGGCATAGCCATTTCTGATAACGTGATGAACAGTCCTCCATCTGCACAATCGTGCGCAGCATTAATAAGTCCTTCCTGGATAAGGTTTTTGACTGATTGTTGCATCTTATATTCTTTCTCAATATCAAAGTGAGGAGCGGGTGATTTTTTAACGCCATGATATGAATAAAGATATTCTGAACTTGCAATATCTTCAACACTCTCTCCGATGATAAAAATCAAATCGCCCTTATGTTTGAAGTCCAATGACATTGTTTTAGACTTATCATCTACTAAACCGATCATTCCAATCGTAGGAGTTGGGAGAACGGGTTCTTCTTTCCCATTCTTAACAGTTTGATTGTAGAAAGAAACGTTTCCTCCTGTAACCGGAGTTTGAAACTTTAAACACGCCTCAGACATCCCTTTTATCGCACCTACAAATTGCCAGTAAGATTCTGGGTTGTAAGGGTTCCCAAAGTTTAAACAGTTAGTGATTGCACTGGGATTACCTCCCGAGCAGACAATGTTACGTGCTGCCTCAGAAACGGCAATAGCCGTACCTTTTTGTGGATCCGCGTGCACATAGCGCGAATTACAATCGACAGTCATTGCCAGAGCCCGATTGGATCCTTTAATGTTAACAATTCCAGCATCTGAAGGGCGGTTGGTCGTCATGGTCTTTGTTCCTACCATAGAATCATATTGCTCGTAAACCCATCGTTTAGAAGCGATGTTAGGGTGACTCAATAAATGTCGGGCAACAGCTTTAAGGTCTTCCGGTTGTTGAACGTCATCAATATTGAATTCTTGATATTCCTTATAATATGATGGCTCCGTGTATTCGCGTTCGTATTGAGGAGCGCCTCCGCCAAGCACGAGAGAATCAGCAGGAACGTCGCCCACAAGAGTTTCATTGTCAAAATAGCGTACGCGATCACCTTCGGTTACGACACCGATTTCTTCTGCATGTAGATCCCATTTATCGAATATATCTTTAACCACTTGATCTTTTCCCTTCTTCACAACAACGAGCATGCGCTCTTGAGATTCTGATAATAAAATCTCAAAGGGGAGCATGTGTTTTTGGCGGGTTGGAACTTTATCCAACCAAATATCCATTCCTACTTCTCCAGCGGCAGACATTTCACAAGAAGAACATGTGATTCCTGCAGCTCCCATATCTTGCATTCCAACGACTGCGTCAGTTTCAGCAAGTTCCATCGTTGCTTCGAGTAATAATTTTTCCTGGAAAGGGTCTCCTACCTGAACTGCAGGAAGATCATCCATAGAATCCTCAGTGATATCTTTCGATGCAAAGGCAGCACCAGCAATACCATCTTTACCTGTAGCAGAACCAACGATGTAAACGGGGTTCCCAGGCCCGGAAGCTGTAGCGGAAATCACTTTTTTGGTGTCAATAATCCCTGCGGAGAAAGCGTTTACTAAAGGGTTTGTATTGTAAGATTCATCAAAGAAGACTTCTCCTCCTACAATGGGTATACCAAAAGAGTTCCCGTAGTCACCAATACCTTTGGTTACGCCTTTTACTAACCATTTAGTACGATCCTGATCAATGTTTCCAAAACGTAGCGAGTTCAATTGAGCAATTGGACGCGCACCCATGGTGAAAATATCACGGTTGATTCCTCCAACTCCCGTGGCAGCACCCTGGTAAGGTTCAATAGCACTTGGGTGGTTGTGTGACTCGATCTTAAATACACATCCAATGCCATCGCCGAGGTCAACGAGTCCCGCATTTTCTTCACCTGCCTTGACCAGCATGTGCGGACCGTCTTTAGGGAGTGTTTTCAGCCAAAGAATTGAATTTTTATAAGAACAATGCTCCGACCACATCACACCGTATACACTAGTTTCAGTGAAGTTCGGTGTGCGTCCCAGAATTTCCTTGATCATTTCAAATTCGTCGGCTCTTAGTCCGAGTTCTTTAGCTTCTTCTAATGTCGCTTCGCGTTGAATTGTACTTTCCATAATCTCAATTGTACTGCAAAAATAAATAATTTGTACGGTGTACTTTCGTTATTCGGTTCTATTTTTAAATATTCTCACTTTGATTCTAAAAGAAAATAAGACGAAAGGGAGGCGTGGAGCACGTGCAATGCATTAAAATCAGATGACGATATTTTTTTTGTTATGAAAAACTTGCTGTTCTCATAAAATCTATTTATTTTTTCTAACTCATTTCAAAATTTTAAGCCATGACAGAAACGATTGAACAAACAGCCCAACTCATTGAGAAAGAAATTATTCCTAACTTATCATTTAGTCCTAATCAAGTCGAAGAGCAGCAGGAAGGATTGATGGAGAAACTTCTGGAAGCTACTAAGCTGGGGAATTTGCATCGCGGAAAAGTCACTATTTATTTTCGGGATAATGATGGTTTAAAATGTGTAAAAACAACAATTTGGGCCACAGGCTTGAAGTATATTTGTTTGAAGGGAGGTGTTTGGTTACCAATTACAAGTATTCAAAAAGTGGTGATGTCTTAATGAAGATGTTAGGATTTCAAGAATTGAATCCTATATAGTCAGTTTTATTCTGAAGACTTTGACTAACTTTGGAGGTATGAAGCGATTCGTACCTTTGTTGTTTTTGCTGACAAGTTTTCAAATGTTGGGGCAACAGCATGTGGAATGGACTGTGAACTATGATTCGAATTCAAATCAGTTGATAATCGAATCTATCATCGATCAGGGGTGGCATATTTACAGCCAGGATCAGGATGAGGCAATAGGTCCTATTGCTACATCCTTTGAAATTAAGGCAGAGGATACTGTGATCCGAAGGGTTAAAGAACCTGCTCCAATTGTAAAGAAAGACCCTAACTTTGGAGGGGAGTTGATGTACTTGGAAGGTCAACCGCAATTTAAGGCAAAATTGCCTGAAGGTGTTAGGGGAGTGGTAACTGGCGAGATTGTATATATGTCGTGTAACGAGGAAGGCTGTTTGCCACCAAAAATGAAAAAGTTCAAACTAATCATTAAATAAAGATGAATAAATTACTCAGCTTATTTCTGTTGATTTTGACTGTGGGGAGTGTATCCGCACAAATGGAGTACCCTGAAGACAAGGTTGATTGGGATTTTTCGGTGGTACAAGATGGATGCGAAGCAACGATAGTTGGAAAATTTACAGTAGCAGATCACTGGCATATTAATGCGACTCAACTTCCTGAGGATAATTTCGGGATCCCCACAACATTCAAGGTGAAGCCTTCCGATAAATATGAGCTGATCGGAGGTGTTGTAGAACCAAAACCGATTAAGGAATTTGATGAAGCCTCGGGCGAGCATCTTGCTTATCATCACGGTACATTTGAATTACGTCAACGTTTGCGTTTAAAATCAAGCGAAGCAGCTTCTGTAAAGCTTGAATTTGGCTTTCAACCATGTGATTCTGTTAAATGTTTGATGCCTTTTACTGATGTGTTTTCTGTTGATGTTGAAGGCTGTGAAGAGGATAAAGATGACAAGGTAGGCTCTGAAGAAAAAACTGATTCAGATGAGCAGCCATTGGAAGGTGATAATGAAGAAAAAAAAGAAGTTGATGAAACCGTAAAGCCTATTGCTAAAACGGATGATACTTTAGTGAACAGTGAATCTTTTATTAAAGGTGATGCTGAATCTAAAAACGAATCAGATAGGACTTCTGAAGAGCAGGCTTTCAGCTCAAAGAAATCCCCGTCAAAAGGATCTATATGGTGGTTGTTCGGTGTTTCTTTTATGAGTGGATTAGTGGCGCTGTTAACGCCGTGTGTGTTCCCGATGATACCGATGACGGTGAGCTTTTTTACGAAACAAAGTAAAACGAAGGCTGCTGGAATTAAAAATGCTATATTGTACGGTGTAAGTATTATTGTGATTTATATTTTACTCGGTACATTTATTACCTGGGCGTTTGGGCCGAGTGCGTTGAATGCCATGTCGACCAATCCTACCTTTAATATCATATTTTTTCTCTTGTTGCTTGTTTTTGCGATATCGTTTCTTGGTGCTTTTGAAATTCGTTTGCCAAGTTCCTGGGTAAACAAGGCTGATAAAAAAGCAGATAAAGGAGGAATTATTGGTATTTTCTTTATGGCCTTGGCATTAGCGCTTGTTTCATTTTCATGTACGGGTCCAATTGTGGGGACATTGTTGGTGCAATCGGCATCGGAAGGGGGGATGGCTCCTTTTGTAGGGATGTTTGGTTTTTCGCTGGCCTTGGCATTGCCCTTTACTTTGTTTGCAGCATTCCCAGGATGGATGAATACGTTGCCTAAGTCTGGCGGTTGGTTGAATTCCGTTAAAGTGGTGCTAGGGTTCCTTGAATTGGCTCTCGCCTTTAAGTTTTTGTCAAACGCTGATTTGTCACTACAAGCTCATTGGCTGGAGCGAGAAGTATTTCTGGCAATATGGATTGGTATTTTTATTGTCCTGACTCTTTATTTGTTTGGAAAAATACGTATGCCCCATGACAGTCCGATAGAACGTTTGTCTGTTGGTAGAACACTGATGGGTACATTTACATTAATTTTTGTGCTCTACATGTTGCCTGGCCTCTGGGGGGCGCCACTAAAGATAATTAGTGCTTTCCCGCCACCGATGAGTTATAGTGAATCTCCATTAGGTGTTGGTGCGGCTAAAGGTATGAGTGAAAAGTCGGAAGATTTTGTGAAGGGCACGCACTTGGGTCCCCAGAATATCATGGTGTTTCACGATTATGATAAAGCGCTCGCCCATGCTCAAGAGGTGGATAAACCACTATTTGTAGATTTTACGGGGCATAATTGTGTTAATTGTCGGAGAATGGAGCAGAGTGTATGGGGTGAACCTGGTATTATCGATATTCTGAGAGATGAGGTGGTTATTGTTTCGCTCTATGTAGACGAGCGTAAGGAACTTCCTAAATCAGAACAGAAAACAGTTACATATCCGAATGGTCGAGAGGTTCATTTAAAAACCACAGGCCAAAAGTGGTCGTATAAGCAGATTTCAGAATATCGTGTAACGGCACAACCTTTTTATGTCATGCAGAATGTAGATGGGAGTGATCTTTCAAATGGGTCGGCAGATTATGAAAACCACAGTGATCCGGAACGGTTCCTGGAATGGTTGGAGCAAGGTTTAGATGCTTTTGATAATGTTAATTAGGACTGGAACTGTTGATAAAGTTGAATAACTTTTTGAGACTTTAAATTTATTGTCACATCTAAAGTATTATTTTTGCCAAAACTTAAAAGAAATGACGGAACGTTCTCCTGCAGTTTTGGTGTTAGAAGATGGTACAGTATTCCACGGTAAAGCCATCGGAAATAAAGGTCGAACCACTGGCGAATTAGCTTTTAATACGGGGATGACTGGTTATCAAGAAGTGTTTACAGACCCTTCTTATCTCGGTCAACTGTTGATTATGACAACGGCTCACATTGGGAATTATGGTACGCACGTTGACGAGGTAGAGTCTGATGAGATGCAGTGTGAAGGTGTCATTATTAAGAAATTTTCAGATATATATTCGCGCGATAGTGCTGATCAGTCACTACAAGAATTTATGGAGTTTAACGGGAAAGTAGGTATTGCAAATGTTGATACGCGCGCCCTTGTTCGGCATGTAAGATCTAAAGGAGCGATGAATGCAATTATCTCCAGCGAAGAAAATCAAGATATTGATCAACTTAAGAAGGATGTCAAAGAAGTTCCGTCGATGGAGGGGTTGGAGCTTTCCAGTAAGGTAAGCACGCAAGCGAGTTATGTTTCACCTGCTACTTCAGGTACATCGAAATTCAAAGTAGCTTTGTTAGATTTAGGGGTTAAGCGAAACATTTTGCGTTGTTTGAACGAGCGGGGTTGCGATGTGAAAGTTTTTCCTATGGACGCTACGCTATCTGAGATGATGGATTATGAACCAGATGGGTTCATGTTGTCTAATGGTCCAGGTGACCCAGCAGTTATGCATGCTACTCATGAATTAGTGCAACAAATTATAGATTCAGGTATTCCCGTTTTTGGTATTTGTATGGGGCATCAGGTCGTTGCTTTAAGCCAAGGGTTGAGTACAACGAAAATGCATCACGGACATCGTGGACTGAATCATCCTGTAAAAAATTTATTGACTGGTAAAGGTGAGATAACGAGTCAGAATCATGGTTTTGTTGTTGCGGCTGAAAGTGTAGCCGCAGCTGAAAATATAGAGTTGACACATACGCATTTAAATGATAAATCAGTAGCAGGTATTCGAATCAAGAATAAACCTGTTTTTTCTGTTCAGTACCACCCGGAAGCATCTGCTGGTCCGCACGATTCACGATATTTGTTCGACGATTTCGTCGAATTAATGACAGACCACAAAAAATAGAAGAATATTATGAGTTACATCGCAAAAATAGTTGGACGTCAAATTTTGGATTCACGCGGAAATCCTACCGTTGAAGTAGATGTTTATACGGCAAATGGACAGATGGGCCGGGCAGCGGTACCTTCTGGTGCTTCTACAGGGGTGCACGAAGCTGTAGAGCTGCGAGACAATGATGATGATCGTTACATGGGGAAGGGGGTTGAAAATGCCGTCGGAAATGTAAATACAGTCATCAATGATGCGTTGGAGGGCGCTTATTTGTTTGATCAAAAAGCCTTGGATCAAGCATTGATCGATATAGATGGAACTGATAATAAAGGACGAATCGGTGCGAATGCTATTCTGGGAACTTCTCTTGCTATCGCAAAAGCAGCTGCTATAGAATCAGGAATGTCTTTTTACCGATATATTGGTGGTGCAGGTGCGTATACTATGCCCGTTCCAATGATGAATATTTTGAATGGCGGGTCACATGCCGATAATAAAATCGATATTCAGGAATTCATGGTAATGCCTTTTGGGGCTAGCTCTTTTTCTGAAGGATTGCGGATGGGGACGGAAATTTTCCACCACTTAAAGCGTGTGCTCAAAGCGAAGGGTTTTTCAACTAACGTAGGAGATGAAGGAGGTTTTGCTCCGAACTTGGGGTCTAATGAAGAGGCTATAGAATATGTGTTGGAGGCCATAGAAAAAGCTGGTTATAAAGCTGGAGAAGATACCTTTATTGCGCTCGATGCTGCTAGCTCAGAGTTTTACGATGCTGATAAGAAAAAATATGTGTTTGCTTCTACAGGTAAGGAGTGGACATCCGAAGAATTCGTTAAGTACTGGAAAGAATGGTCAGAAAAATACCCGATCATTTCTATAGAAGATGGTTTGGATGAGGATGACTGGGAAGGCTGGAAATTATTGACTGAAGCGATTGGACATCGCGTGCAGCTCGTGGGTGATGATCTTTTTGTAACGAATACGAAACGACTTGATCGTGGTATTGATGAAGGTATAGCAAACTCAATATTGATCAAAGTAAATCAAATAGGTACATTAACAGAAACGATTGAAGCCGTAAAACTCGCTACTAAAAATGGTTATACTTCTGTGATGAGTCATCGTAGTGGTGAAACAGAGGATACGACGATAGCTGACTTAGCAGTTGCGCTGGATTGTGGTCAGATTAAAACAGGATCTGCTTCACGCAGTGATCGAATGGCAAAGTATAACCAATTATTACGCATTGAGGAAGAGCTCGGTAAGAGCGCCTATTACCCTGGGAAAAGGTTTAAATACATACGCTAATCATTTTATTTGTAAACTATTTAACAATGTGCGTAGATTGTTAAATTTCTTCTCTCCTTAGGGCAACTTCAGTTTATTATTATCGTCTGAAAAATAATAAACAATAGAAAAAGATGAAGTACGCTATTTCAATATCGATGATTATGTTGTTGTCCGTAGCTTTTGGTCAAGTTTCTGGTCAGAGCGGTAACCAATTTTTTGCGCAGTTTAAATATGTTGACGACTATAATGCTCAGGATATTAATAGCCTGGAACAGGCGCTGAAACAACATCAGGATATACAGATGGTTCGCGTAGACCGTATCAACGGTGGCGTCTATCTCATCACTAAAAACAGAAATAGTTTGACTGAATCGACGGTGTATTCATGGGCATCTATCGCTAGTGATGATGTGCTGTGTTACTACCAAGGCATCTTTCAAGTTGATGAAGTGTTTACTTTTGATGAAAATTTTTGTTCTAAAGCGAACAATTAAATTTAACGTGTTATTTTTATGTTGAAGAGAGAGATAAAATTAATATTGGCTTTTGTGTTTTCTGTGGGCTACACGCTAGGTCAAGCCGATTGTGTCGATGCAGATTACGGCTGTACATTGGGAAGTTTTACAACGAATTCCAGCGGAGATGGGAATATCTCTGAGCTTCCTGGGGGTAACAATATTTCGAACCCTTCAACTAATCCAGGTTCGGCGGGTAATTCTGGTTGTTTGCTGAGTGGAGAAAATAACCCTACTTGGATCATATTAACGGTTTCTTCTCCTGGTTATTTGGAATTTACATTGGGAACTGCAGGAGGTTCAGGGTTTTATGATTGGTCACTTTGGCCTTATTACGAAGCAGGATCGCCCCAAAGTATTAATGGAGGAGATGCTTGTTCTGAGATAGAGAATAATTTGTTACCACCAGTTGCTTGTAATTGGAATGGTGCGAGTGCTGGTTTTACCGGAATGGTAGAGCAAGGTAATCTGCCTCCTGGTGCAAACCCTGCTAATTTTGAAAACTCATTCCTCGTTCAACCTGGTGATCAATTTGTATTGTGTTTTTCCAATTTTTCTGGTTTGGTAGGACAAAACGTACCTATTTACACAGGATCTGATATTCCAGGTTCAAACGGCTCTAATCCTGCCGATGTTACTTGTGACCCTTCATCAGTAGCGACAACAATCTGTCTGGGGGATACAGCAACAGTGACTATTAACACTGGAGGAATTACTGGTGCTACCTTTACTTTTTTGAACAATGCTGGCGATTTAGTTGATCCAACGGCTCCGGGTCCCACTTTTGATCTGGATCCGATCGATTCGACGATTTACGATGTTGAGGTTACCAACGGAACCATTACAGATACTGTTCAAGTTACTGTAGATGTTGTCCCTCCACCTAACCCGGATGCTGGAGCGGATTTTACAGTTTGCAGTGGCGCAGTGGGTACTTTGAACGGTACACAGAGCCAACATGATACTGTCAGTACCATCCAGTGGTCGTATATTGGTCCTGGAGGTAATCCAGGTGTTCCAAATGTTAATTTCTCACCAGACGATCAAACAGCTGATGCTGATATCAATACCAATAATGATGGTACTTATACGTTTACGCTTACAGAGTCTAATGGTGTCTGTCCTGATGTTTCTGATGACGTCGATGTGACATTCGAAGATCCTGCGATTTCAGTACAAGGTACGGATCCCGATTGCTTTGGCGGAAGTAATGGTGAAATTCATATTGATGCTCCCCTGGCTATTAACTATAGTTTTGATAACGGAACAACATGGCAAATGGATTCATTCGCGACAGGATTTGCTGCGGGTAATTATACGGTCTGTATAGAAACAGCCAACAATTGTGAAAAATGTGAAGATGTGACCATTAACGAAGGTGTGCAAGTTCAAGTAGACGTTGCCAATGATACGACGATCTGTGAGAATGGAACAGCGACTTTAACAGCTCAGGGAATTGGTGGTTCCAATTTCAATTATAACTGGGCGCACACAACAAGTAATGCAGATAATGTACAAGTAAATCCTGATTCGCAGACGACGTATACAGTTGAAGCAGTAAATCAAGATGGATGCGTCTCGGATGAAGAACAAATTGAAGTTGATGTATTACCTCCGCTGGACGGAATGGTCTCAGATGATCAGACTATTTGCCCGGGTTACGACACGCAAGTTATCGCTGAAGCCTCTGGAGGAAATGGAGGTCCATATAGTTATGAATGGACAGATCCCGGTGGGAATGTTGTAGCTACTACCGATACTCTTACAGCAGCTCCTTCTTCTACGACTGTTTATACAGTATCAATTACGGATAATTGTGAATCTACACCGTTCGAGATCAGTTCAGAAGTGGTAGTTGCCCCTGTACCTGAAGTTGATTTTGAAGTTGATAAAAATAATAAATGTGTTCCTGCAACTTTTGAATTGATAAATACTACTGATCCTTCCTTATCAGAGGATACGTATTGGTTGATTTCTGATGGACAGAGTTTTGTTAACCTGGATAGTTTGTCGCTGACCCTGGATCAGGCTGGGCAGTACAGTGTAAAACTTGTGGTAACGACACCCGATGGCTGTATTGATTCACTGAATAAAAGTCAGTTTTTGACTGTTCACCCGAAGCCCCGCGCAAAATTTAATTTTATACCGAACCCTGTAACAATGTTAAATACAGAGGTGAGTTTTCAAAATTATTCGACTGGAGCTGTGGACTATCAATGGTTTTTTGAGGATGGAACACCTGCCACATCTACCCTTGAGGAACCTGAAATGAAATTACCAGAAGGCGAGGAAGCGAAATACGAAATTGAATTGGTCGCTAATTCTATCCATGATTGTAAGGATACCGCGAAAACCATTATTCAAGTAGAATCAGAGGTGATTATTTACGCGCCGAATACATTTACTCCTGATGGCGATGCTTTCAATCCAACGTGGCGTGTTTTTATTGAAGGAATCGATGTGCAAGATTTTGATTTAGAAATCTATAATCGATGGGGTGAACTCGTATGGGAGTCGCATAATCCAGAGGCTGAATGGGACGCTACTTATGGAGGACAAGGTGGGGAAAAAGTTCCCCAAGGAACGTATGTTTGGAAAGTGAGAACCCGTGATTCTATCAACGATGATAAATTTGAATGGCAAGGCCATGTGACTGTTCTCTATTAGATAAAAATCAAGGTAAGTATTTATTGATAGAATTGTTTAAGCTTAAGGGTGTTGTGAGCACCCTTAAGCTTTTTTTATACTTTACCTCACAATAGCTTTGATACCAGGTAAGGATTTTCCTTCGAGGTACTCTAAAAGGGCGCCTCCACCTGTCGAAACGTAACTTACTTTATCTGCTAGTTCGAATTTGTTGAGAGCTGCGACTGAATCACCACCTCCAACCAGGGTGTAAGCACCATTCTCAGTTGCTTCTACTAATGCTTGAGCGATGCTAATGGTACCTTTTTGAAAGTTTTTCATTTCGAATACTCCCATAGGGCCGTTCCACAAGATAGTTTGAGCCTTTTGAATAACATCTTCTTGAAAATAACTAATTGACGATGGTCCAATGTCAAGCCCCATCCAACCTTCGTCAATAGCATCGATAGCTACAGTTCTGCGGTTGGCTTCGTTATTAAATTCGTCTGCCGCGACGGTGTCTCTCGGCAAATGAACGGTTACATTTTTTTCTTGAGCTTTTATGAGTAAGTCACTCGCCATTTCGAGGTAATCATCTTCAACTAAAGAGTTGCCAATTTTGCCGCCTTTAGCCTTAACGAAAGTGTACGCCATACCGCCACCTATAATAATTGCATCGATAGTGTCAAGTAGCTTTTCTATTACGGTGATCTTTGAGCTGACCTTAGCTCCACCTATAATAGCTAATTTAGGAGTCTCGTTACTGTGAATAACCCCGTCAATAGCTTCCATTTCCTTTTCAAGTAATAATCCAAAATATTTTTTGTTATTAAAAAACTGTGCAATTCTTGATGTGCTTGCGTGGTCGCGATGTGCTGTGCCAAAAGCATCGTTCACGTAACAGTCTCCATGTTGTGCCAGTTGTTCTGCAAAAGCATCATTTCCAGCTTTCTCTTCAGCGTGAAAACGCAAGTTTTCTAATAATACAACATCTCCGGGTTTCATTGCTGATGTAACATTTGCGGCTTCCACCCCAATGCAGTCTGCCACAAATTGAACATCTTTATCGAGCAATTCGCTCAATGGTTTTACCAGATGACGCAAAGAGAGTTTATTTGTTTTCTCCGCTTTAGGTCGTCCTAAATGGGACATGATGACTACACTTCCCCCAGTGTCCAATATCTGATGGATTGTGGGTAAGGCAGCTTTTATTCGAGTGGTATCTGTCACTATTCCATCGCTGTCTATAGGGACGTTGAAGTCGACGCGGATGAGTGTACGTTGTCCCGCAAAACTTATGTTCTTTATAGAGTTCATTTCACAAATTTTTCGACAAAAATAAGAGAATCTTTTGGTTGAATTGATCTCTGATGAATGTTGAAAATTGTGATTTTTTACAATTTAAAGGGGTACTTGATTAGAATGCTATTTAAATTTTTTTTATCTTTGTGGGTGTTCTTTTATTTTAAGGGAGTACTTAAATTAGGTTTTATGCAATATAAAAACATTCGTTTCGACCGTTCACAAAATGTTGAATTCTATAAGACACTTCAACGTCGTGTGAGAGGTTATTTTAAAGAGAATAATATCTCGAGATATGGAAATTCGGCAATGGTGCTGAAGTCAATTTTCATGATTGCGCTTTATTTGGTGCCTTTCACACTCATGTTAACAGTGGTTGAGTCTACTTGGCTCATGTTAATTATGTGGGTGCTCATGGGCTTTGGTATGTCAGGTATAGGTTTGTCGATCATGCATGATGCGAATCACGGCGCTTATTCTAAAAATAAGCGTGTCAATACCTTTTTTAGTTTGTTGCTTCATCTTGCAGGTGGTAGTGATGTGATGTGGCGTATACAGCATAATGTGTTGCACCACACATATACAAATGTAACTGGTATGGATGAGGATATAGATCCAGGTTCGGTGCTGCGTTTTAGTCCGCACGAAGAGCGTAAGCCAATGCATAAATATCAGCATGTCTACGCTTGGTTCTTATATGGAATGATGACTTTGTTGTGGATTACGGTGAAGGATTTTAAACAAATTATGCGATACCACAAAATGGGACTTACGCAAACGCAAACAAACTCATTTAAACGGTTATTAATTAATACGATTTTATCTAAAGTAGCCTATTACGCGGTCTTCTTGGTGTTACCTTTAATTTTTACGCCGGTTCCGTGGTACTTTATAGTTTTAGGCTTCATTTTAATGCATTACATATCTGGTGTGATTTTGGGATCTATCTTCCAGCCTGCACACGTAGTTCCTTCAGCGAGTTACCCTATGCCTGATGAATCAGGAAACATTAAAGCCGACTGGGCTGTAAGTCAATTGTTGAATACTTCGAATTTTGCACCAAAAAGTAAACTTTTTAGTTGGTATGTTGGTGGATTGAATTTTCAAATTGAACATCACTTGTTTCCGAATATATGTCACGTACATTATAAGAAAATATCAAAAATCGTCAGGGAGACGGCTGAGGAATTCAATTTACCCTATAATTCGGAGAAAACGTTTGCGGGTGCACTGAAGAGTCATACTCAGATGTTAAAGCAATTAGGACGTCAAGATAATATGAACTCGGCAGACTAGTAAAGGTTTGGACGTCGTTCATTTTCGAGAATATTGTTTGGAAAAGACTCATGTGAATGAGTCTTTTCCATTTAATGAACACACTTTAGTCTTTAAAGTGGCGGGAAAGATGTTTGTTTTACTCGATTTAAAGGAGGGGCAATCGGCAAATCTCAAATGTGACCCTGAACGGGCAATCGAACTCAGAGAACGTTATGAGGGTGTCCATCCGGGGTACCACATGAGTAAAAAACACTGGAATACGGTTACTGTGAATAGCGATGTCCACGACGACTTGTTGTGTGAATTGATTGATCATTCTTACGATTTGGTGGTGGCAAGTTTGCCTAAAAAGACACGAGAAGACCTTTTGGCAACCAATAAAAAGAGCCTATGAAAAAGCTGATTGGATACTTTCTACAGGGACTTATCTTTACCGTACCCGCGGCGGCAACGTTTTATGTGTTGTACAGTCTTTTTCAGTTTATCGACAACTTGCTCCCATTCGAGTTCCCAGGATTAGGCTTTGCCCTGGTGATAGTAGTGGTGACACTTCTCGGACTTTTGGGAAACACCATTATCGCTGAGCCCGTGCGCTATTGGATCAAGCAATTGCTCGATCGCGCCCCATTGGTCAAAACCATTTATACCTCCATATCAGACTTAATCAACGGCTTGATTGGCAAAGAGAAAAAGTCCTTT
>CAJXMN010000027.1 GCA_913056215.1 uncultured Flavobacteriales bacterium
CTGTGGCCCAAGCTGGTCTTCCAGGAGAAATTGCATCAGCCGATGTGGGTGGTTGCTCCACTATAGGAGGTGTCGATACATCTTGTTTGGTTGATAATCACTTTTGTGCATCTACACAAGCATTTTGTTGTTAATTATGGGGGGAATGATAGGACCAAAAGAGATACTTGTTATACTAGCTGTATACTTAGCGCTTACAATAATTTCTGTTCTGCTCGTGTTTAAAAAGGAAAAAGACCTGGTCATTTTTATATGGCTGGCGGTTGTTTTTATGGTTCCTTTTTTAGGTCCAGTTTTATACATTACTAAGTATTTGATTGAGCGGCAAAAAATAGAAAGTTGAGCAGTGAATTTTTGTTTCAATAAGGCTACCGTCATTGCTGGTAGCCTTTTTTGTGAAATAGAATTTACCTTATATCTGATTGGCAGGTTATTATGAGCATGCAAAACCTTTCGAAAATGAAGAATCTGCCTATGCTAATAATGTTCGCAATTTTCTAACGGACTCAGTAAGTTTCTCGACTACATCAATTTCCTACTATGATGAATTGATGGAGCTTATTGCTGACGGTGAGTACGATGGAGTGACGGAAACCAAGAGTAAGATCAGTGATTTGGCAAGTGAAATATCTAATGATACTAACTTATATGATGAAGAAAGCCAAATGCTTGATGGAGCTTGTTCAGTGGCAAACTCCAGTACAATTTATTGGGACGAATATGATGATGAAATTGAACAAGATATTGGAGATTGGTGGAATAAAGTTACTGCCGATGTAAGTGGTTTCGTTGGTGGTTTCCTCGGTGCTCTCACCTACAACAATAACAATGGTGGTTGGAGTGATGCAAACCCATTTGCTGCTGGTGGTACTTTTGGCGGCATGGTCAGTGAATTAGCCAGTGATCAACATTAATTCAATCCGTTTTCCACAATTTTACTTAGTTTTACGATCGGTGCTACAAAGAAGCCCTGGTCGTATTTAATTCTGACATTATGAGAACAACTTCTTTACATTTCAGTCTTATTTGTTTGGCATTATTCAATTTCATCAATGTGAGTTTTTCGCAGGTAGAAGTTCAATTGAAATATGAAGATGGTAAACCCAATGATCACTGCATGGTGTTTATCGACTCTGTTGAGTACGGTTTGTCCAATCGATATGGATATGTTCTTTTTAACGATGAACATAGTGGCAAACAAGTAATTGTCGAAGATTTGGAGAGTGATTTTAGTTGTACTTTCGCGCTGAGCCATGACACCACAATTATTACCAAAGCAATAACTGAGTTTGATGAGGTAGAAATTAAACCGAGAAATAAAAAGAAATTTGTAGAGAGTGTTCTGGAGGTGAACAGGGAACGATTACCGCAACAACTACAGTTGAAAGGTGAGGTCTTTACAATCGATTATTATGTTTTCAATGATGACAGCGACGCTACTCTCGATACAATGATAGAAATATTTACATGCGACATCGTTTTTCATGACCTATTGGGGGATGTCAGTATTTATTATGACCATCCCGTGAAATTACGTGCAGGTGATTTCAATCTATTCGATAAAAAAGGTCAATATGCGATAGGTAAACGTTTAATGACCCCTGTTGAGTCGTTCGAATCAATGGTTAAAAACACCATCAATTTCAAAAGGGTTGAGGTGAAAAAGTACCGTAAATACGAGTCGAAGTTATTGAGTGATGATGATGTATGGTCCGCACAATTCTTCAAAAGCGATTCGTCTAAATTTTCATTTAATTCAGTGGGAAAGGAGTTCAAGTATACCTGGAGGAAGAGCGATTCAACACTAACAGGTCTCTCTAACTATTTAAAATTGGGAAATGAGTCAAGTAGTGCTTTTTGTGTACCGTTTCAATCTTTGGAGTTTTCGAGGAAAAACGAAAATTATGAGCATGCGCATATCCTACAAGAGTTTGAGTTAATCCTTAGTGACAACAATCAGAGTCGAATTATGAAAAACAACTTTTTTTCTTACTTTTTTATCGATAGTGCGTCTTCCCAGGGGATTCCGCTTTCAGAATATGAGAAGGCAGACAGTTTTGAAGCCCTGGTCAACGATACTCAACCGAAAAAATCAATTGAAAATATTCATTTGAAGTTGTACCCCTTGCGTTTGCCTGTGGGTATTTTATTCAGACACTTTTTTTGAAGTGTTTCTATAAAAAAAATGCAGTTGACACGATCGTCGAACTCGATGTAAAACAGTTGGGGCGTCATTTTGAGTTTTTTCAGGGCGAACGGTAAGTGAGTTTAAGACTGCTGCTTTTGCCAGGTTCCTTATGTTTTGATTTCTAACGCTTTGATATTGCATGCTTCAAAAATAGAAGAGTGAAACAGATCTACAGGAATTTTTATATCGAAAACCATCATATACAAATTAACATTATTCGTACAAAAAAAGTTAAAAATTTGGAATTTTATAAGATAAATTTTAAAGTTTGGTGAACCGTTTTTTTTTTTTAGACTTGCATTGTTCATTTGATAACAAAGGCCTTTACTGATTATCGCGATTGAACCACTTAAAGTCAAAAAGATTGACTTACAACTTAAATTAAAATGGAGTATTATGAAAAATGGAATGATGAGCAGCCTTTTGATTGCTGCTGCGGTATTGTTTTCCTGCGAAAAGGAAGAAGTGAAAACGAATGTTGAATCGTCGAATGATGTGACGGAAACAGCAGAAAATAAACAAAATACATCAGAAGCGAAGTCGTCAAGTAAAGATAACCAGACTTGGTATGTTCATGAGGATGATTTAATTGATGAGTTGATGGCCATGCAAGCTTTTAACGAAGACGCTGATTTTTCCAATAAGTTGTTGATCGTTAAGAGTGCAATAGATAAGGAAAACGAATACGCATTCACTTTAGTCGAAAAAGACGAAGATATCATAGCACCTGAAGTTGTTTGTGAAGGTGGTGGATATAGTTTTGCGATGTGCTGCAAGGACTGGTTAGATGAACACGAAGGTTGTTTAACCATTTCTGGAGAAGAAGGTGATTACGTGGCTGACGATGATTGCGAAAATTAATAAAACATAAGCAAGAGTATTTTGAACATCATGGTTGAAATGCTCTTGCTTTTTATAGTTGGATCGGTAGTATTAAAAATGTTTCATTGAACCCTATTGAGAAATGAAACGATTCCACTTCATTACAACAGCTATTGTAGTACTCACGCTGGCTTCATCCTGCAGACTTGTGCTTTACAAGGTGTATTACAACGCGAAGTTCATTCCCAACTGGGCCTCAGAAAAGCGGATCAATAAATTTTATGAAAAGCATGCTGTCAGCAACGATGATTTTGTCATGCTTTCTGCTTCAAACTTGATTAAAAAGCTTAAAGAACCGGGTTGGGGGTTTGAAAACTGGGACTTGTTCAACAGTTCGGGGTATAAGGTGCGCAGGAAAGGGGATAGCTTGTCTTGCATCGCCTCAGATTATACATTTCTTCAAAATATCAGTACAGGTGGATACATCGTTGATACAGCTTTTCATATTGCAAACGATACCATCATAAACGACCATCTGAGTGCAGACTCCCTGTATTCTACTTACAACGATTACGACTATACCCTTGTCTTATACTGGTCGAGATGGCGTGGACGGTTCAGCAAGAATATTTTAAAACTCGAAAAAGCACTTGTTCTTAACAATCCTCACTTGCGCATTCGTGTGGTTAAAGTGAACATGGACTTTAGAAAAGCAATGAAAGACACTGGGGTGGATAAAACACAGTTGTTTATTGACGAGCAACAGTCCAGGCGAACTTCCGATGAATAAAAACGGCTAAAACCAGAACTTCTTCGAGCCAACAATTACCCGAATTTTCTTTACTTTGCTGCTCATAAAAGTAAATCACATGGAGGCAGCACACTATATTCATCAACAACTCAATATTCGCGAACAGCAGGTCAGTTCAGTGCTCAAGTTGATTGCAGACGGTGCTACCACTCCTTTTATTGCTCGCTATCGAAAAGAAGCAACAGGAGGGCTTGACGAGGTACAAGTCGGCGATATTCGAACGGTGAATGAGCAGTTTGAAAAAATCACCAAACGCCAGCAGAATATGCTCAAAGCCATTGAAGAGCAAGGAAAACTAACGGATGAGTTACATAAACAGATTGAAACAACCTTTGACCAACATGTACTCGAGGACCTTTACCTGCCGTATAAAAAGAAGCGTCAAACGCGCGCAGAGAAAGCCCGCAAAAATGGACTGGAAGGATTGGCTAAGATCATCATGGCGCAAAACAATCAGGATGTTGTTGGTGCATCAGAGCGATTTGTGAATGGGGAGGTAAAAACGACAGATGATGCCTTGCAAGGTGCCCGGGATATCATCGCAGAATGGGTCAACGAGAATACTGTTTTGCGTGCGAAGGTCAGAAATAGGTATCAACAGCATGGAACACTACAGTCTAAGGTTATTGGAACGAAAAAAGAAGAAGCTGATAAATACAAAGATTACTTTGACTTTAAGCAATCTATGAAGAAAACTCCTTCTTACCGATTTTTGGCGATGCATAGAGCTGCAGACGAAGGACTTCTCAGAATTAAAGTAGTGGTAGATGAACAGCGCGTGTTTGATCTTTGCGGGCGTTTTTTCGTGAAGGGAAATAATGAGGCTGCTGATCAGGTGAGATTAGCCTGTGAAGATGCTTACAAACGCTTGATCCATCCCTCCATGGAGAATGAAGCATTGAACGAAAAGAAGAAACAAGCGGATGCTTCGGCAATCAAAGTATTTGCTGATAACCTAAGACAGTTACTATTGGCTCCTCCTTTGGGTAAAAAACGCATTTTAGCTATAGATCCCGGTTATCGAACGGGGTGTAAAGTCGTTTGTATTGATGAGTCCGGCGATTTGCTGACGAATGAAACGATTTTTCCACATCCACCACAAAAAGAGGTGAGTAGAGCGAAGAGTAAACTGTTTCAGTTGGTTCAGGCCTACAAAATTGACGCGATTGCAATCGGAAATGGAACGGCCAGTCGCGAAACAGAATACATGGTTAAGCGCATTCATTTCGACCGCGATGTGAACGTTTTTGTCGTTTCAGAAGACGGAGCTTCGATTTACAGCGCCAGTAAAATTGGTCGCGAGGAATTTCCGCAATACGATGTGACAGTTCGTGGAGCAGCTTCTATTGGTCGCAGGCTGATGGATCCGTTGGCGGAATTGGTCAAGCTCGATCCTAAATCCATTGGAGTAGGGCAGTACCAGCACGAAGTCAATCAACAACTCTTGAAGGATAGCCTCGATGAAGTAGTGGTTTCTTGTGTGAATCAGGTAGGTGTCAATGTCAATACCGCTTCCTCTTATTTGTTGGCGTATGTTTCTGGTTTGGGATCATCGTTAGCAAAAAGTATAGTGGATTATCGCAAAGAAAACGGACCGTTTAAAACGCGAACAGCACTGAAGAAAGTTCCACGTTTGGGTGAGAAGGCTTTTGAACAATGTGCTGGATTTCTGCGCATTCCTGATGGAAAGAACATTTTGGACAATTCCGCAGTTCACCCGGAGTCTTACCCAGTGGTGAAGAAAATGGCGAAACAGACGGGTGAGGAGTTGAGCGATTTTGTCGGCAACAAAGCACTACTCGACGGATTGAAGAAGGCCGATTTCCCTTATGTGGATGATTTTTTATTCGATGATCTCATCAAAGAACTCAAAAAGCCCGGCAGGGATCCGCGGAAACAAATCAAAGTACTCGAATTTGACAGTACGGTGAAATCGATTGAAGATTTACATGAAGGAAAAACGTTGAACGGCATCGTCACTAACGTCACCGACTTCGGAGCTTTTGTCAATATCGGAATCAAGGAAAATGGATTGATTCATAAGTCGAATCTGGCGAATACATTCGTAGAGTATCCTTCAGATTATATAAAATTACATGAGCATGTCACCGTGGAGGTGATTCAGGTTGATGTGGCGAGAAAACGGATTGGTTTGAAGCGCATTTAGGAATAGGGAGGTTTTCCTCAAAACTAAATTGCAAAGCACTAATGTTTTCTAGTAAACAGCGGGTTGTTTCTGCATTTCCCCCTTCGGAGGGGGCTAGGGGGAGGATAATAGTTAGAGAAAAAGCAACGAAATAACTAATCCATTATTTTTGGTGAAGTACGAATAAAATTTTTCAATCATTGACTTGTTAGAAAAATAGTCCTCCCCCCGACCCCCTCCGAAGGGGGAGGGTCAAATGAACAGCTTTTTTGTGAAGTAGGAATCAATTTCATAAGGACTTATCTATTTCCAAAAATATAGAGGGTTATTCTTGTGGTTCCCCCTTCGGAGGGGGTTAGGGGGAGGATTTTCACAAAATTATTTCTTCTAATCGATCATTTTTTCTTATCTTAAGTTACAAACCATTTAAAATGAATAACTACTATAACCACAGTCTAAAGAAGAATGCAAGAGAATTAAGAACACAATCAATATCCAGGGCTGAAAAATATCTTTGGAAGGCTGGACTCAAGAAAAAACAGCTTGGTGTTGGCTTCAAACGTCAACGACCAATTGATCGATTCATAGTAGACTTTTTCAGTGCTGAAATAGGACTAATCATAGAAGTTGATGGAAGTTCTCATACAGCAAAAAGCTCTTATGATAGATATAGGCAGGATAGATTAGAGTCACTTGGATATACTTTGATTCGTTTTCAAGAAGGAGAAGTTATTCATCGTTATCCAGATGTTGAAAATGAAATAAGGAGAGTGATAGAGGTATTGCAAGATCGATTAGACGAAAAGTGAATCGTTTGTTTTAAACCATCATCCCAAAAGAGGTCCTCCCCCCGTCCCCCTCCGAAGCGATGCACAGAGCTTGTCGTAGTGGGGGAGCATCAAAGGACCAACCTTTTTGTGAAGGAGCAATCAATTTTGGCTAAACAAAAGGTTTAACATTAACAATTGACGAAGTTGAAATAAAGGATTTGTGCAACTGTGTTCTCTTTCAAAGACGGAAATGTGATCAATCATGATTTTCATCAGGACTTATCTTTTTCCATAAAAATAGAGGGTTATTCTTGCGTTTCCCCCCTTAGGAGGGGGGTAGGGAGAGGACGACGGTTTTGCAGCTGTTGCAGTGTCGAGTGTCTCTGTAGCCGGAGCACTCCTGCCCATTCAACTTTAGTTTTTATTTGCTTTCCCTTTCCGTCTGCGCCATTCATTAGAAATAAGCTGTAATTCCCGACCTGTTTGACCGCCTACAGAGGTGTTCTCGGTAGCTCTTCGCAATAAATAGGGCATGACGTCTTTGACAGGACCATAAGGTACGTATTTAGCCACCTGGTAGTTTTCGTGCGATAGGTTGAAAGAGATGTTGTCTGACATACCAAGCAGTTGAGCAAAATAAATGCGTTCATCGCGTTGATCGATATGGTGCTTTTCCATGAGTTCTGTCAGTAAAATGTTGCTCTCCTCATTATGTGTTCCGCAGCAAAAGGCGCAGTGGTCAAGGTTTTCGATGAGCAATTCCAGGGAAGCGTCAAAATCCTGGTCACATGTAATTTTGTCTGGTTGAATGGGAGAGGGGTAGTCCATTTCAGCAGCGCGCTCTCTTTCTTTTTCCATATAGGCACCGCGAACGACCTTGGCTCCGATTTTAAACCCTTCCCGTTGTGCCTCATCGAGCTTTTTTCTCATATAATCCAGTCGGTCATGGCGGTACATTTGAAAGGTGTTGTAGACAATAGCCCTTTTCTTGTTGTACTTGACCATCATGGTTTCTGCCAGTCTATCGATCGTGTTTTGGATCCAACTCTCTTCTGCATCAATAAAAACAGGGGTGTCAGCTTCATAAGCATAAGCACAAATTCGGTCTACTCGTTGGAGTACTGCCGCAAATTCCTGACGTTCTTCAGCTGTAATCTCGGCCGCTTCATCATTTAATTTCTCCAGTAATCCGTGCCGACTGATTCCCGTAACTTTAAATACAGCGAAAGGTATAGCGGGGTGATTGTTCTTGGCTTTCTTTATAGTTCCGACAATCTCATCACATGTGCCGTCAAAATCACTTTCTATCGACATGCCTTCGACGGAATAATCGAGGATGGTTCCAACGCGATAATCATAGAGCGTTTTGATCGTATCATCACATTCATCGATGGATTCCCCTCCGCAAAATTGGCGAAAAATGGTAGCCCTGATGATTCCCTGAATCGGAAGGCGCAATTTAAAGGCAATTGGCGTCATCCATTTACCAAAACGCACCAACCACGACTTTCCAACTAACTTGAACATCGTGTAGGCACGTTTTAAGTCACGTGTCGACTTATATTTAAAAGCAATTTCCGTATCGTCAAATGAAATCATACTGTAAAAATAATGGCTCATTTTAAATTTCCAACACTATTTTGTTCCAACTTGTTGTTATTATTGTTGTTTCATAATGTACAAAGCATAATTTCGCGCCTATGATCAAAGAAATAAAGGATGATGAAAACCGTATTAAAATCGGTTCAATCATAGATAGTTCGTTTGGGAAATGGATGGATGAGGCTGCTAAAAAGTCTCGAAAGGTGGTGTTTGTGGATGAAAACACCTACGAATACTGTTGGCCTTACTTGTTGACCAATTTTGTGGCGCTCAAAGAAGCTGAAGTGATCGTTCTTCCCGAGGGAGAAGAAAATAAGTCGATGGAGGTAACGATGCAGGTTTGGCAAGCACTCAGCGAATACAAAATCAAACGCGGTGATGTGATCATTAATCTCGGCGGTGGTGTCGTCACCGATATGGGTGGTTTTATCGCATCGGTCTACAAAAGAGGTGTTACTTTTATCAATATTCCGACGACTTTACTCGCTATGGTAGACGCTTCAGTCGGTGGGAAAACGGGTGTAAACCTCCCACCGTGGAAGAATCAACTCGGAACGTTTTCCCTGCCTCAATTTATTTTTTGTGACCCGATATTCCTGCAGACCCTGCCAGAAAAGGAATTGCGGTCTGGACGCGCTGAAATGATCAAGCACGGACTGATCAGCGATGCAAAATTTTACGAAGAGATGATTACGAAATTCGACCCTTCTTCAGAGAAAGTAATTGCCAAAGCGGTTCAGTTAAAAGCGGATATCGTCGATCGTGACCCCGAAGAAAAAGGAGAGCGCAAAAAGTTAAATTTTGGTCACACGGTCGGTCATGCTATAGAAAGCTATTGTACACAGCAAAAAACAGCAGTGACTCACGGCGATTGCGTAGCCTGGGGAATGGTTGTCGAAGCTTATTTGTCGAAAGGTTTAGCCGGACTCGATCCGCAAAAATATAGTGCTATTGAGCGCGACATTCAGGAAATCTACGGCCACCCGCCTCTTCACAAAAATGATGTTTCAGCACTGATTGAACTGATGCGTCAGGACAAAAAGAATACATCTGAAGGGTTGAACTGCACTTTACTACAATCGATTGGAGATAGTTTGATTGACGGTTATGTATCGGAAGAACAAATGACCAACGCACTCGAGAATTACCTGGAAAATTGAGCGAATGGAGCCGTTTACGATAGAAGAATATAAACAAATGTATTTGTCGGAGGAACGACTGGGTGTGTTGTACCGCAAAAAGCTGTTTAAACTGTTTGTTCCTAAAGCCTATGGCGGATTAGAACTTTCCCTGAACGAGGGAATGCTTGAACTCATGAAAATTGCCAGGATTCAGGGCGGACTAGGCTGGACCGTCAATCTGGGTGCTGGAGCCAATTGGTTTTCTGGATTTTTTAATGACGAAGCAGCGAAAGCAATATTCACTCCAGAAAGGGGAGTTATCGCGGGAAGTGGATTTGCCAGCGGTTCGTGGGAGAAAGCTGATAATAATCAATTTATCATCCACGGTACCTGGTCGCGCTGCACGGGAGCAAAGCACGCTACCTACTTTAGTTTGAATGCCCGAAATGAGGAAGGGAAGCTAAAAACGTTTGTTGTACCACGTGATCAAGTGACGTTAGCCGATGAAAAATGGCCCATTTTTGGGTTGCGGAACACATCATCTTATGCGATTGATATTGACAGTCAAAGAATTCCTTCACATTTTAACTTTGAGATTAATGCAATACAAAACCCGCATGCTTATTTGGTGCATCAGGTACCTTTTGAGACCTTTGCCCGGCTCTGTATGTGTGCCTCATTTATTGGTATTGTCGAATGTTTTCTTGACAAGTGCCAACAACATCCGCTGAATGCGATCTCGCTTCAAGTAATCGAAGAGCAGTTTACGCCATTAGTTGAAGAAGCCAAACATTCGTTTCTCGACTGGTCAGAAAAGATCACCGAAGCAGTTTTAAATAACACCATGACGGATGAGGTAGCGCAGCAGCTGCAATCCAGTTTAGGGAAGAACAATGTACAACTCTACGAATTAATCCAGCAGTTGTTTTTACGAGCAGGTTTGCCCATCGTTGAAGAAGATACATTGGTGCACTGGGCGTATCGCGATGTGTTGACAGCTGTTCAGCATTATATGGTGAAGCCTTAGGGAACCGCAGATTGGAGAATGTTGAACACGTGGGTGAGAAGTGGTTCAATTCGATATCCTCTGTTTTTTTGGGAACAGCTATTCACTATTTACATTTCTAATTTTTGCTTCGTGATACATGTGCCTACAATGCATTGCATCGCAAGTTTTTACAAGTCTACAATTCAAGGTTACAGGCATTTAAAAGTGATAAATAGCGGTTCGTTTATTACTCCTTTTGGTCAGACGAATTTGAGTTAAACAGCTTTTTTACAAGGTGTATAGCGGTTTTTAAAGTCTGAAAAAATGACTAGTTTTACAGTGTGGATATGTGCAATTGTATATATTGGTGAGTTATGAGCAACTCAAGCGTACTTCAGTAACCCAATGGTACTTCGAGATGTTTAGGATGAAATATAATTGAAAAAGAGTCGTTCAAAGGACAGCTTAAATCGAACGAAATCAGAAAAATATTTCATCTAAATAATTTTAGTTTATATGAGAAAGTTATCCTTAATTCTCTTCATAGCACCTTATTTAAGTATAGCGCAATCATCAGTCAAGGTTAATTTCAATAGTGTTTATGTAGGGCAAAACATTAGTTTTGATTTTGACTATCAAATCAATATGTACTTATTTTCAATCGGAGCTGTATATTATCCCGGCATCGATAAGAAGACAATACCATTTAATAGTTTTTATAGGAACAGAGGAGCGCCCGCGAATACTATTCAACATTTCGGTTTTCAGTATAACATAGGATATAGATTATACAGAAATTCACACTTTGATTTGTACGGAGTGTATAGAGGAAGTCTAGCTTCCATGAATACCTACATTAAACTTTTTCAGATTTATACTCCTATCGTACCTGAACCTCAAATGATAGAAGATTATGCTGTTACCATTCAAGATCATGAATTTGGTCCAGTCTTTTCTTTTGACAATACATTCGGTTTGCTATTCAGAGGGAAAATAACTAAAAGTCTTTTTTTTAATCTTCAAGGAGGAGTTGGTTTTACTTATTTAAAAAACACTGATGAAACTGTTATTACTCCTTCGAACTCAGGATCATCTCAAATCTGTTATACTTTTTCAATTGGTTTAGGCTATTCTTTTGAAAATTTCAAAAATTGATATTAAGTAAAATACTCATAACACCGCCTATAAAACACTGCAACGATCTCACTTCGAATGATAAATCATCCAAGCTCAATGGTTCGCCTTTAAAATTATCACTAACTTTAAGGAACAGCAGCGGTTTCATAGCCGTGAACCGTTAGCTCCAATAACATTATGACAAATATTATAATCACTATATTTTTATTTTTTGCTAGTTATGGTCTATTAGCTCAGACATCGATTTTAGATAAACTTAAGTTAGTTGAAAAGATTCAAATTTCTAAGGTTGAAACTATGGACGGGTTTTCAGGATGTTACAAGATCTTGTTTAGGCAGCCAATAAATCATTCTGATACGTCACAAGGATTCTTTAATCAAAAGTTGTATTTATCACACAAAAATATTGATAGACCAATGGTTTTAAATATCAACGGTTATGTTTCATCTTCAAATAGAGTCAATGATTGGACAAAAATTTTAGACGCTAATCAACTTTATGTTGAGCACAGATACTTTGGGGAATCGAAACCTGCTACAGCTAATCATGAATACCTAAACATGGCTAGCGCAGCACAAGATTTGCATGCGATCAAAAAAGTTTTTGCTGAAATCTATAAAGACGGGTGGATTGGTGTAGGAATTAGTAAAGGAGGATTAACGGCTCTGTCTTATGAATACTTCTATCCTGAAGACATGGATGCAACAATTGCACTTTCTACATCTGTGAAAACTTCAAAATGTGATTCAAGTTTCTTCAATTTTATAGATAGTCTAAACACAAATGGGGGGTGTGAAGAAGAGTTGGATGCTTTTCAACGACTTTTATTAAAGAAGAAAGATAAAGTGATGCCCTATTTGAAAAATTATCTAATTCACAAGGATGAAAGTTACGCTCATTTAGGTCTAGAAGCGATATATGAAATAGCGGTCTTAGAGATTCCCTTTTCTATTTGGCAGAATGGCCAAGGGTGTAATTCGATTGATTTCGGTAAAACTGTTTCGAAAGAATTATTCCATGAAATGAAAAGAAGTCTAAATGGTTGGTTTATAACAGATGAGGTTTTCAGTAGAATTGATTCTTATCACTTTCAAGCTTTGACGGAATTAGGTTATTACTGCTATCCTGTTACACGATTTTCAGGTTTACTCGAATCTGATTTTGATAAATTGACACCTGTTCATCCTATTCAAGGAGTTAATACATCATATTCTAATCAGCTTATGACCCAAATTAAAGATTGGGCTCAATCAAAAGGAGATAAAATTATTTATATATCAGGGGGTAATGACCCATACTCAAAGTACAGAATTGTGCCTAGTAAAGGAGTAAATGCGAAGAGTTTTATTCTAAATGAGAAAAACCATAATGAAGTTTACAATTATTATCTAGATTCTAAGACATACGAAGAAATCAAGTCTCTACTGAATAAATGGATCAAATGAAAAAAGAAGCTAACACCACCTAAGTCTCAAGCCTTTTACGTACATTAGTGGTAACGGCTAAAAGGCTGATTTTTGGAGCGTTATGGCTCATACCTAAATACAAAACATAACGAAAAAATGAAGTTAATATTTACTTTTGCATTAGCAATCATCTGGATTTATTCGCTTGGGCAAAGCAAGGATTCGGTAAAAATCCCGAACTGTGAAGTTTTAACGCTAAATACTGTTAATCAACTTTCCAGGAAATTGGAGTTTGAGCAACTGGATTCATTTGACATAATAATGAATGACTGGGTGAATTCATGCAGTGTTTCCGAATGTACACAGCGATTGATTATAATCAAGGATATACTCAAGAATGAAGATACAAAAGGCTCAATTCGCACCTATTTTGAGAATGAATTTCATCGTGTATATAAACACAGGTTAGAAGACGCTAAGAAAATCAATTATGGATATATCTATTCTGAACATAAAGCGTATTACGGGTACGTCCCATTAAGACATACAATAGATTCCACAGTGCGAAGTATATCAACAGACTTATTAGAAACAGACCATTTATCACCTGACGAGCAACTCATTTGTATTTTATTTTCAGGTGACATCGAAAAATTTGATCAAGAGATAAGAAGACGTGAATATAATGAGAGTTATATCAAACAAAAACTGCTTCGTAATATCCGCAAAAATAGAAATAGTAGATTTGCTTTTACTGCTTATACAGGAGTTTATAAGCCGATAAGTTCAACTGATGTATTCGCTTATAGCCCAATGTTCGGAATGACTTTTAGTAGCCCTCTAAGAAATAAACTGATTCTCGAATTTGGAATGAAATTCAGAATAAATATAAATGATGAGTCTTTTGATTATTATGCGCTTGGTGATACAAATAATGTAAACTCAGATGCCAGCGTATTTTTTGGTGCAATATTTCGTTATAAATTGTACGAAAGTGAAAAATTCATTGTACTACCCAGTGCTCGAATCGGTGTAGAGTCTGTTAGTACGGGGTTATCTGAAAAGAAAGCCAATTCAGATGAAAAGGAGTACCATGATGTTACAACTGTTCATTTGTCATTGGGTATTTCTGCCATGACGCCTATATTTAGAAAAAGCTACATAGGGCTGGGATTAAATTACCATTTCTGCCCGTATGGATTGGATAATAATTTACACACTGACTTTGACAACAACTTAGTCAGTGCAGAATTGTTTTGGCGATTTTAAAAAACAACAGATGCAAATATCATGGAACTTGTCAATAAAGTGGACAGTTAAGCTTCTAAAGATAACTCATCCTTAGAAAACATCCTCCGTTCCTGCGCGATTCCATCGCATGGACACGCTAATCTTTTATTTGTAAACTAAAATTACTTCTTTCAAATACAATTAAATTCTCATTCCCTGCCTCATCAAAAAACATTACATTTGAAAGGAAAGGAAATATCAAAAGGTACATATATCTGAGTTCGCAAGTAAACAAGTAAATATGATTAGTGTACAGTTTTCTAATGTTATAAAAGAGTTAGATTACACTATGAGTATAAAAATTGCAATTTTACGAGGAATAAATGTTGGTGGAAAACGAAAAATCCTAATGAATGACCTGAAATCACTTTGCGAAATAGTGGGGCTTCAAAACGTGAAAACATACATTCAAAGCGGAAATCTGATTTTTAAATCCAACAAGCAAAATGCTAAAATAGAAATTGATCTTGAAAAGGGGATTGCTGAAAAATTTGGGTTTGATGTTCCTGTAATCGTTAGAAGTAAAAAAGAACTTGAAACCGTAATAAACACCAACCCTTTTTTGGGTGAAAATGCTGACAGTAAACAACTGCATGTGACCTTCCTGAAAGAAAAGCCGAATCATGAAAATATTCAGCACACACTTACTTACAACTGCGAACCTGATAAATTTAAAATGGGTGAAAAAGAAGTGTTTATAATGTGTACTGGTAAATACCACGCATCAAAATTGACCAACGGTTTTTTTGAAAAAAAACTAAATACAGGAGCTACAACAAGAAATTGGAAAACGGTCTTGAAACTATATGAATTAAGTAAAAATGAAATCAATTATGGAAAATGATGAGCCAAGAATAACAGGTGTGGGAGGAATATTCTTTAAAACAGAAGATCCCGATAAAATTAAAGAATGGTACAAAAATAATTTAGGACTGAATACTGACCAATGGGGAACCAATTTTGAATGGTATCAAGGTAGCGACTCTTCAAAAAAAGGATTTACACAATGGAGTCCATTCAACGAAGAAAGCCAGCATTTTGCCCCATCCTCAAAAGATTTTATGATTAATTACAGGGTTGTTTACCTCGAAAAGCTTGTAGATAAGTTGAAAAACAACGGAGTCACCATCTTAGATAGTATTGAGTCATTTGAGTACGGGAAATTCGTACATATAATGGACAATGATGGAAATAAAATTGAATTGTGGGAACCCAATGACGCTGAATATGAGAAGTTAGTTGAAGGTAGCACCAAATAAAACGCAACTGCTAAACAGATGAAAATTGGTGCAGTCTATACCCCAAGTTGTCGCATAATTCCGATCGCATGACTTTGGATACATTACACAAAAAGGAAATGAAGAGAATTTTAGTAACAGGAGCTACAGGAAACATTGGTTCAGAAGTCATCCATTATTTGTCAGAATTGAATACTGAACATAAAATTATAGCTGGTGTACGCAGTATCGATAGAGCAGAACAACAATTCTCGAGCTATCCTAATTTGTCATTCAGACGGTTCGACTTTGAAAATGCTGATACATTCAGTGCTGCTTTTGATGCAATTGACATTCTATTCTTGCTTAGACCTCCTCACATTTCCGAAATCGAAAAGTTCTTCCGGCCGCTTTTAGAATCAGCTAAAGCAAATGGTATTCGGGATGTTGTTTTTCTTTCTGTTCAAGGAGCAGAAAAAAGCAAGGTAATTCCACATAACAAAATTGAACGCCTGATTCAGGAGCTTGGTCTCAACTCCATTTTTGTCAGACCTAGCTATTTCATGCAAAACCTGACAACAACCTTGCTACCAGAAATAGTGGAAAGGAACACAATCACACTACCTTCAGGTAAAGCGAAATTTAACTGGATTGACGTCAAAAATATTGGAGAAGCAACTTCAAAATTAATCCTCGAATTTGAAAACTATCAGAACAGTTCATACGTAATCACAGGAGTCGAAAATTTGAATTTTAAAGAAGTTGCAGAGTTAATGACTGAGGTTACAGGAAAGAAAATCAAGTATAGAAGTGTTAATCCTATAAGTTTTTACTTCAAGAAAAAGAAAGAAGGGATTCAAAGTGGTTTTGCCATAGTAATGACCATTCTTCATTTCTTGCCACGATTTCAAAGCGAACCGGCAATTTCTGACAATTACAAAATGTTGACAGCAAAGAATCCTACAACACTCAGAGCATTCATTACAAGGGAAAAAAGCAAACTAATAAACGCCAATTCATAACCACTCATGTAGTTCCCCTAGGTCGGAGTGATTGTATTCCGTATCTTCTACTGGTGGCCGTTGGGTTGATTGGAATGTAGTTAATTTGACCTGTCGGAGCTTGCAAAGAATTGTTGATACCAACTGGTTAAAGGAAAAATCGCTGTAATAACAACTTTATATGTAACCAATGTGTAATAGATTAATTATTTAAATTAAAAACCTAATCAGATGAAAAAATTACTATTTATTACTTTTATTTCCTTTATTATCTTGCAAGTGAATGCTCAGCATAATAAGATATATGTGTCTCAAAAAGGAGGAACTTCGAAACTTATTAAGTTGGGAAAGGTAGGATTCAGTGAATATTATTTCACGAATGATACTGATGGATGTGACACGCTGATTTGCAGAGGTTCAGGACTTGTAAGTTGTTCGATTGATGATAACATGGCTTCCTTGAGCAGCGCTGAAAAAAACTTGTATAAAATTTATAATAAGGCGATCAGAGTATCTAAAAGGAAAATAAAGAGAAAGGATCAATCATCAGGAGAAATAAAACTGTTAATTAAAAATAAAGAAGTATTTGTACGCTATTTTGATTATAAGAACAAAGGTGATCTAAAAATGGAGATAACTGTTGTGTAAAAATTTTTAAAGGCACTTAAGCGGATGCATTTTTGTGCTTTGTCGAGCACCTGTGTGGTAATATGATGGGCTCCACTTCTGAATTGCGAAAGTTAAAATGTAGCACATGCATTCATAAAATAATATACGGACATCGCTATTTTTACATTGAGAATCCATATTAGATTAAGAGGACGGGTAAGAAACGATGTTCAAAACGGCAGGGTTTGAATAGCACAGAATGGATCACTAAATTTGTGGTTTGCGGCATTTTTGTAGCCGTGCAAAAATAAAATAATAAGGATGCGTACAGCTTTAATCATATTGATTGGAATACATGGAGTTATTCATCTATTTGGCTTTTTAAAATCGTTCGGTATTTCTGATTTTAACGCGATTGCACAGCCGATTTCTAAAACTTATGGGATCATCTGGGGATTGACCTTTCTGCTATTCTCGATCACGGTTATTTTAATTTTTATTCATTCTGATTATTGGTGGTTTAGTGGTTTTCTGTCGGTGATCTTATCGCAGGTGCTGATTTTTAACTACTGGTCTGATTCTAAATGGGGCACTATTGCTAACGTCATTATTCTTGTAGCTTCCTTAATTGCATACTCAAGTTTCAATTTTAAAACTAAAATCAAAGAAGAGCGAATAGCATTGATGGAAAAATCGGAGCAAAAAACAGGTCTTGTTACTCAAGAGGCTGTGCGCGAATTGCCTCCAATTGTTGAAAAGTGGTTGACGAATAGTCAGGTAATTGGGAAAAAAATATCTTCTAATGTTTATTTAACACAAGAACTAAAGCTCAAATTAAAGCCGGAACAAACGAGTTGGAGCAAGGGGACGGCAAAGCAATACTTTACGGTTCAGCCGCCTGCATTCAATTGGGATATCAATACTGAAATGAAATCGATATTGAATATTGTCGGTAGAGACAAATTCGAAGATGGGGAAGGTGAGATGCTCATTAAATTGCTTTCATTGATTAACGTTGCGAATGCTAAAAATAGCGAGAAAGTAAATCAGGCTACTTTGCAGCGGTATTTGGCAGAAATAGTGTGGTTTCCCTCAGCTGCTCTGAGTCAATATATTAAATGGGAGAAAATAGATAATCATTCTGCAAGAGCAACAATGGAATTCAACGGAACTAGAGGTTCAGGTGTATTTCATTTTGATCAACGTGGAAATTTCAAAAAATTCGTAGCGATGCGATATGAGGATTCAAATGCAAGCCAGCCTACTGAGTGGATTGTTGAGGCACTAAAAACCGAAGAGCGGAATGGGATTAAAATACCTGTTAAATGTGAAGCAAGTTGGGCCTTGGAGAATGGGAAATGGACCTGGTTAAAGTTAGAAATAAAGGACATTCGATACAACCTGAAGGAAATGCCCGTACCGAACAGTTGATGGATACTGGTCACATAATTTGAAATGTGAACTGCCTGCCTCGTAGCTTCCGCTGTTTTTATCTACTTTTGACACACAAGGATAAGGTTGGCTGTGAGTCATCTATTGCGAATTAGCTTTAAATCTTTTTGAATTATGCGCTGTCCACTATGTCGAACGCTTTTAGTACGCAAAATTGATCAGGATTTTTTCGATTGTCCTACCTGTACAGCCTTAGTTAAAGACGCGAGTTTTTATATAGAAACAGCCCGTGAATTAGCAGTATATGAAGGACACAATAACGATGTGGAAGATCCGGGCTACCAAAACTTTACTTCTCCCATTACCAATTATATTCTCGAGTGTTTCGGGACCAACGCGAAAGGACTTGATTTTGGATGCGGAACAGGCCCTGTCATTACGAAAATATTGCGCGACAATGGTTATGACAACATCCACCTTTACGACCCCTTTTTTCATCCCGATCATGAATTATTAGAAGAATCTTATGATTTCATTTTCGCTTGTGAAGTGGTAGAACATTTTGCACAGCCAAGGGAAGAGTATCAACAATTGCTCGACAAACTGCCACCGGGAGGGCGACTACTAATTATGACACATCCTTACGACGGTAAAATTCCTTTTCCGAAATGGTATTACCGCCGGGATCCGACGCACATTTTTATTCATCGAAAACCAACCTTCGTGTATATTGCTGAATTGTTTAATGTAGAGCTTGAGTATCAAGGAAAGCGACTGACGGTGTTGAGGAAGTAGTAATTGACATGGTGCCAGAAAAAATTGCGCTCTTTGCGCCTTCTTTGCAACAATTGCGGTTACCCCATAGAATGTCATTGTTTCTAAACTTTGTCCTCAAACCACTTCCAGGCAGGAATCATTTTTATTGTTTTCCCATCTTCTTTTAAAACATCGTCTTGATCCAGTGTGATGATAACACCTTCCTTTTGTTCGAAGAAATTCAATGCTTCAAGTAATCCACCGACTTCTCTTTCGTAATTATCGTAATGAACTTTCTGGCAAACTTGAACAACATGGGTGATTGTTGTATCATTTTTTACAATAAAATCACATTCTCCATGTTCTCTAAAATAATAAATGTCGCTGTGATTTCTACGCAATTCCAGAAAGACCATGTTTTCGAGTAGTCGACCTTCATCTTTTGAAAAACTGAGTGAATTTGCCTTTGCAAATGCAGTGTCGATTGTATATACTTTCTTTGGATTTCGAGTGACACTTTTCAACGACCAGCTAAACCGAGGTACAGAAAACAACAAATAACTATCTTCTAACCAATCCACATAGTCGCTGACTGAATTAGCAGATCCAACTTTAAAGGTTTTTGCGATGCTGTTTAACGAGTATTCTTTGGCTATATTGGAGATAAGAAATAAAGCGATAGTTATAAATATATCGGAATTTCGTATACCATAGCGCACAATGATATCCCTGTATATAACATCCTTGAATAACTGTTGAAGTATTTCAGGCTGTTGAGATTGAACATGATCTGGAAAACCACCCTGCGATTTGTATTTGACAAAACTATTTTTATTTGGACTGAGCTTTTTGAATGCACAAAACTCTGCATAAGAAAACGGAAATAGCTCAACTTGTATATTTCTCCCTGTCAACTTTGTGCCGAGCTCTTTACTCAACAGAGAAGCATTTGACCCAGTGATACATATTTGTTTTCCTCGATCGTGCAAATGGCGTATAAAAACCTCCCAATTTTCCACATTTTGTATTTCATCAAAATAATAATGATCTACATCTTCGCCGACAAGATCATCAAACTTATCGAAGTCATCTAAATCAAATCCAAATATTCTGGGATCTTCAAAGTTGAAATAGATAAAATCTTTTTTTAGCTTTTTACTGAGCTGATACATTAAAGTGCTCTTTCCACACCGACGAACTCCCGTTATGATGAGTATATGGCTTTTTGTGGAAGCATTCTTTTTTACCAAAGAACGCTCCTGACCAACTTTTTTATGACCATAAGCACGCTGTTGCCCCTCTAACGATTCAAAAATTTTCGATTTTAGCACCATTTGAAATGTATGTATATTACAAATATACAAAAATAAATATTACTAAACTATTACTTAATATATTACTAATATATAAAAGTATACATTATTAATATTTGATGATAACTGATTTCATCAATCGCTCATTCGCCTGTCGTAAAATACTTTTTTTAAAAAACCTCCGTGGACTTAGCTTGGCCAGAGCAATGTCGAGCGGGCACCTCCTTGGCAAACATAGCCGTTTAACTTTTTGCTTCATACAAAACAAAGATGAGGACTTATTTGTGAGCCGGGGTCAGATGTTTTGAGTTGTGATTCTTTTATGACTAGTTAGAGACGCAGGTCGGTTTTTGGAATGTGATTGAAAATTGGAAGAATGAAGGTCTTTAACGACAATTATATATTTTGACCTATAAACTATTCATACTACTAATATTCGATAAAAACCTGAATATTGTCGACTAAGTTTGATTTTCAGCAAATAAATCATAATAAAAATTACAAGATATTTTGTGGTTCCGTTTTTTTTTTTGATTTGTAAAGTTCTAATCGAAATGTAAGGCCTTACGACTCATTTTAGAACCACTGAAAATCAAAAAGATTGATTTTCGGTTTTAGTTTAGTAATTTAAATTTTTAGTTTATGAAAAAGTTAGTTTATTTCTGTGCAATAGCACTAGCAGTAAGTGTTTTTAGTTATTCTTGTAGCAAAACAGAGTTAACTGAAGAGGAGGTTTCTGGTAAAGAACAAAATATTGAGAACACGGGTGATAATTTAAAAGCAGCAAATACTACTAGTTGCTCAACTTCATGCTTTTGGAGCTCATGTTCAGTTACGTGTAATGACAATGTTGGTGTCGCCGCTTGTGCATGTGTTAATGTTTTAGGGGTTGGATTCTTAGGCTCAACTGCAGTTTGTGCTTGCGGGGGTATCGGCGTAACTTCATCTGTTTCCAAAGTTGACTTTGATGATGACCATATTGACCGATACAATATCTTAATCAAAATAATTTCAGATTCAGGATTGAATTCAGAAAGATTAACATCATTGAAAGATGTAGCTGAAAAAATTGTTAAACACGGCTCGAAAAACGGTAACGCTTTTGGTAAAAAGAGAGTATTACTGGACGAGTTTATTGAAAGTGCTAACAACCTTGAAAAGCAAGAGGCTAAATATATAGGAATTGAATTAAGAAAACATCCTGAGTGTTCTTCGTTAACACCGATAAAGGAATTAGACTACTAAAAAAACTCCTATGTGTCAAAATATCCTTAGGAACACTATTAATGTTACAAAGACAATTTGTTTTGTCTTTGTAACATTTTTATCGCTTTGCTATTGCAGTAGCAGACAGGTGGAAGAAATAAATTCAAATTACTACATCACTAATTTATCAAGTGATTCGACCATTCCTGTTGAGCTTAAAAACAATAAAATTGAATTTACTCCAGACTTCCTTGACTATGAAAATGATATCGTTATTCTAAAATATCAAACTAAAAACTATCAACAGTCAATCATTGTTCCAGCTAAAAACAACGCTTTAAATCAATATCATTTTGTAAGTGATACCACTGGAAAAATTCCTTTTGTAACGGAAGAGATTCATTCAGATTCGCTAGTAGTGAAAAAAGTTGGTTTACAATTTGAAGGAAACGAATATTTAGAAAAATATGATCGTTTTGTTAATTCCACAGTGGAAAATAGTGAAAGAATTAAGACCGACCCTGAAAATTGGTTGAACAGAATCATTTTATTTTCTGAGAAAACCAATAACTCCCAAGTTGCTGGGTATTTATTATTCAATACTTACAACACATTTAAAAGCGAAAATAAAGAATTAGCAAAAGAAATAGAGCGTTATTCTAAGAATTACAAAGGTGTTTTTTTCGAAAGAGTAAACCCCAATAGATCAAAAGTTAAAGGCAATAAAGAATTAGATTGCATCGAGCACTCCATAGATACGATAATTGTCCAAAGACACGAAAACACTATCATTTACCCAGAGTACTATATTGGTAAAGACATAATAATTATGGTTTATTGGGCAACGTGGTGCGGACCGTGTAAACCGATTTTAAGAAGACTAACAGAATTAAAATCAGGTAAATATTCAGATCAACCAGTAAGCATTTTTGCGCCTTCAATCGATGATGACGTTCGCAAATTTGTAAATCATATTGGTAAAGACAGTTTTGATATGAATATATTGAAGTCCTTTGTAGATAATGGATGCATGCAAAAAAATTATGGTATAACGAAAATCCCACAAATATTTATTTATGATCAAAATGGGCATTTAATATCAAATAATCCTGATATTAATGAAGTTGAGGAGATAGTTGACTCTGCTCTAAGTCAGCGTTAGGATTTATTCTTTCGTATTAAAAATCAAACTTTTCAGCCTTGTTTTTCGAGCCGTATGTCACTCGTTGTTTCTTCTGATCAATCATTAAATTAAAAGCATATATTGCCACTTGTAACTTAACACTTTAACCTCTTCAAGAATTTTTTTAACAGCAATGGACGCCAAGAATACGCAAAGCACGCTATAAATACAATTATCGAATTAGCGTTTTTGCTAAATAATGCTTCTGTTACTTCACGCCATCCTTGTGTTCTTCATTCCGACATATCCACTAAATTCCTCCGCGAACTTAGCGCCTCCATAGCGACCTTTGCGGTTAACCCCAAACCAACAACACCCCACCAAACAAAATTACCCCTAAAACAAACAGCAGAAACGTATAAGGTAAAATCTGATAAGGTTTGAGCTTAGTAATCCCCAATAATGGCAAGGCCCAGAAAGGCTGTAACATATTGGTCAATTGATCGCCATACGCCATAGCCATTACAGTTTTTGGTAAATCAGCGTCTAATTGTGCGGCTGATTCAATCAGTATGGGGCCTTGAATCGCCCATTGTCCGCCGCCGCTCGGAACGAAGAAATTGACGACTCCAGCGCTGAAAAATGTCAAAAGGGGTAACGTGTAGTCAGTGGCTACGGCAATAATTGAATCTGACAGTAGTGTAATCAATCCACTACCTTTCATGATGCCCAAAATCCCAAAATACAGCGGAAACTGAATCAAAATACCCGAAATATCGCCGATCGAAAGTTGTACTGCACTGATGAAATTATTGATAGATCGATGGAAAAAGATCGATAATCCAAGCAGCGAAAGATTGATGAAATTTAAATTGATAAAACCAAGAGCGCTTTCTCCTTGATAGTTGAACGCCTTGATGACAACAACCACTAATATCCCTAGACCGAGTAAGGTACCGACGAATTTACTGTAATCCAGACGCTCAGCACCTTTCATCTTACCTATCGGATCTTCAGCCGTTTTACCAAATTGCTTAGTAAATTGAGGAACAAATCCATTGCCAGATCTACGCGCAATAAAATAGAGAAACAACGGAATAATCAGGATGCAAAGTGCAGCGACAAAAATATTCATCGTTGAACCAATCGTAGCTTCGAAAGGAAGGAAGTCTGGATATTCACCAGAAATACCCATATTTTTCATCATCGAAGGAATATACCCTTCCTCCATTGCTTTAGTCGTAGCACTTCCTGATAAACCACCGTGCCAAACCATCATGGTAGCGTAAGCCGCAGCCCCCACTAACCCGTAGTTGATTGCTCGCTGCTGATGTGCAAATTTTTCGCCGACCTTGCGCGCCAATATCGCTCCGAAAATTAAACCCAATCCCCAGTTGAAAAGGCCCATGATGATAGCTCCTGTCGCAACTACAAAAACACTCGAAGCCGTATTTTTACAATAAACAAGTAATGCTTTTATCAATCGATCGACAGGACCACTGAGTGCAAGCACATGGCCCAGCACCAAAATCAACATCATTTGAAATGCAAAATACAGTCCACCTGCAGAATCATCCCAAAGTCCTTCTTCCCACGAGGAAAAAAGCTCAACCAAATAAGTACCGTGAGAAGTTGCATCAGGTTTTGTTAAAAACAGCGCCAACAAAACAGTCAAAACAGTCAATAAAATAGCTATCGTAAACGGACCCGGAAGGATACGTCTAAATATTGATATGAATTGCTGCGATCGTTTAGACATCGTTTCAAATTGTAGAGAAAGTGAAAATAATCAGAATTTTAGAAATGGAAACAAATCATTAGTAAATCTCAACTTGAGTAATATGAACGAACGTTGAAAACTATTTAAAAAGCTTGTTTCGCAGCTCGTTTTGAGCAAAATATTCTTACTTTCACGCTATCGATAAATTATGAAGTATACGCTCTCATCTCTCTTTTGTTTCTTTTTGATAGGTTGTATGTTGGCACAACCTCAATACTCTTTGGATACTGTAAAAACAGAAAAGTGGAATAAGACAACACTGAAGATCTATAATCAAAACGATGCTTTGGTTGAGGTGGTTCGTTTGAAAAAAGGTGAAAAACACGGAGTTCAGGAAAAATATACCAATAATGAAAAACTCACGCTAAAAGAGACGTTTAAAAATGGAAAATTAGATGGAGCGTTTATTACCTATGACCATAGAGGTGAAATTCGAGAAAGACGAAATTATGACTACAAGCGTAGAACTAAATCCTCCGTTTTATCAGGTGTATATGAACGGTACTTGAATAACGTTCTAATTCTTAAAGCACATTACAAAGACAGCTTGCTTCACGGATCATATGAGGAGTTTAATCATACCGGGACGCAAAAAACAAAAGCAACCTATAAAAAGGGACTGCTTACAGGTGAAAAGAGGACGTTTAACAACCAAGGGAAACTTATACAAATTGAAGAATACAAAATAATTGCAGTAGACGACACCCCTACCTCTGTGCTTCATGGGGAGTATACCTATTATTTTCTCAACGGCAAAACGGCAACCTCAGGGACATATAACAATGGTCAAAAAACGGGTATATGGATTAAATGCCGACAAAACGGAGTTAAGGAAAGTGAAATTTTCTATAAAAATGATAAACGGCACGGGGTATTCACGAACTATCATTCTAATGGAAATGTAAGGAATACTGGCTCATATTACGAGGAAATTACTATAGAGAATGGCGTGTTAAGAAATATCAATGATGGAAAACATGAGCATTACTATGAATCTGGAGAGCTACAGCGTGTAGAACATTATGATATGGGTAAGAAAACTGGGAAATGGGTTAAGTATCATGAAAATGGGCAAGTCGCTGAGGAAAAACACTATCAGGATGATTTACAAACTGGAGAGCATGAAAACTGGAATCAGGATGGTTCCAAAATTTTCGAAACAAATTATAAACTTTTCGAAACAAATGATGAAGCCTATTCTGTTCGGCATGGCATAGAAAAAAGGTGGAAAGATGGCGTTCTGGTTTCAGAGATTCCGTTTAAGAATGGAGTGAGAGAAGGTCTTGCAAAAAACTTTACCCCTTCTGGTGACCTGGTGAAATCAATGGAGTTTAAGAACGATAAACTGCACGGAAAATACAAAACATATCATCCTAACGGAAAAGTAAAAATGGTTCGTGAATACCGGGATGTTGGGCTGAGTGCTTCTAAAGTAGTAGGATGGCAGAGAGAATACGATGCCAGTGGTGTGCCCTATCGCTACTTTTATATGGATTCATTGGGAAACAACATATACAGAAAGTTATTTGAAGATGGTAAAGTAAAACTGATACATATTCAAGATGCATTTCAAATTGATTACTTCCCGGGTACTGAAAAAATAAAATCTTTCGTTTTCAAGAATCGCGGTCATAGAGATGTGCTTTCACAACACTATTTCATGAATGGTGAAGTGAGGAAAATTACATTTCAAAACCCCTATACTTTTACCGTGAATCATGTAGATTTTATGTCAAATGGTGCTGTTTTTAATGTTTATGGTTCGTCTAACTACGTGAATGATAGTTTACTGGCAGATCTTGACTTGGTCAATAAGTTTAAAGACAATATTGGAAACCTTGTAAAAGAAAATGATTTTTTCGAGCAAGAGACGTGGGATGGAAATTATGTTTTAAAATTTGCAAATGGTAAAACATTTATGGATCTTAATTTTCAAGGGGGAGTTCTCGATGGTGAACTAATTAGCTACGCTCCAGTGGTTGGTGACACTACAACACACATGAAATTTGATCATTTTACATTAAAACACCAGTTCCTGAGCAAGTTTGCTGGAATTAAAACTACGTACAGAGAGACTTATTATGAAGATGATTCCATAAAAGTTGTTGAAAACTATACGTTTAGCGGTATACCTATCAAAACCACAAAATATAAAAACGAAGAGTTGTTCTATACACGCGAACACCACAAGAATGGAGCGGTTAAGTATGAGCGTAACGAAGCAGCAAACAGGTACCTACGATATGATGTTGATGGAAACCTGTTAGAAAAAAATGTTCCGATTCATGAAGGTGGTGCTGAAACAGTAAAGGAGCGATTTTTTCCAGAAAACCTACAATTAAAAACAAGACTACATTACATATCCGGCAAACTACATGGTTTATCAGAACACTATTTTGCTACTGGAGACTTGCAATATAGATTAAATTATAAAAACGGTAAAAAACATGGGGAATACATAGCATATAACCAGGAAGGAAAACTAACATGGAAAGGAACTTATATTGAGGACAATAAAGATGGTATGTGGCTTAAATTAGTCAACGATAAAATGGATACCCTTTACTTTGAAAATGGACGAATTGTCCTTGAACCAACTTTTATTCCATGCAAGTGCTCTGATACTACCTACCGAGCTAGCGACTTAAAATATGTGCCACTGCTAAAAGGTTTGTTGGAATACTCCGTTTTGACCAACAACATCCCAAACTATTTAAAACCTGTTGACAGTTTAAATTACAACTCACTTTTTTATTCATCATTGCAATTTGACAACAATCGAAATGCTGGTTTTGCCTCTTTTGACCTCATAATGTTTGATGAGTTTTCAATTGCAATGCCTTCTGATGAGCAGATTAAAATAACGATGAATCCATGTAGCACTCCGACTTATCTAGACCGCATGAATGTAAACGCACATTATACTTCCAGTCATCCCGTTGAAGCAAAGGTTTCTCTATTTCCAGAGCGCATTTCTCTAACAGTGCTAAAGGGACCTTTAACGAGTAATGATCCAAATTACAATAAATACACCGCTTTTTATGATGTTGAACGTATTTCAACAGGAACCGAGAGATTTAGTATTGATAGAGATTATTCTGATGAAGGATGTTTTATTGATGGTCGCATTCAAGATTTTTTTGATCTAAAGGTGCTCAGTGCTAATCCCTTGGTTTTTGAACATCCAAATAGAGTAGTGGGGTACAAATACATGAGTCTAATGAAGACTAAGTCTGAAGAATTAGAAAATTTCTTCGGTTTGTTCATTAATGATGCTGAATTACAATTTCCGATTAAACAGAAAGGCAGAACAATAATAATTGATGCAAAGAGCGAAGCCATTTTAGCTGGTGGTAATTTTGTGAGTGGTGTATTGAAAATTGACTGTGAAATTAAAGATAACGGCGATTATTATTTTGCTAAACATAATCTTACCTTATCAGAAAAAGAATTGAAAATGGCTTTAATAAAGAACAAACTTACACGTATTAATTTCCAGCATGATGCTAAGAAAAATTCACTAAACATTAGTTTTTTTGCAGAATGAATTACTTAAAACATATACTGATTTTATTGTACTTATTACTAGGAAATATCTTCTTGGGATCGGCGAATACAATTTTTGATGTTTTTGAAAATAAATCTTACGAAATCAATACTTATTTTGAAGAAGTGACTATAAACAATACCTATCTAAAGAATGAGATAGACATTAGTTACTTAAATTTTAAAGAACCTTCTGATAAGATTCAGAAAGATTTTAACGAGAAGTCGTTTGAATGGGTGAGAGACTATGTTAACTCGGAAAAGAAATACTATAGTCTGTTATCTGATATCAAACAGAAAATGAAAGTTTACAATGAGTTGTCTGCCAGTAAAAATAGCTATGATTATGGTTATGAGAATGCTTTAACTATGAATTCGGTACGTTTAATTGAAGTTGAATGCGTTCCTTATTCAGTAGTAAATAACAAACTGTTTTTTGAATTGCAATTTGTGTTCGAGTTCGGTGCTTCTAATAGGGGGTATAATACTGAAAACAAAATTATAAAGTCTACAGAAATATTCACTTTAAACTTGAAATCTGGTATTGTTTCTCCTTTTGAAATTGACCTGAATCCCGAAAAGAAAAGAGCGTTAATGGATGAACTTTCCGAGGTGATTAATGAACAATATTTGCTGATAAAATCACAACTGGATGTCGAAATATTGACAGATATCAAAAGCATTGATGAAAATTTGGTGAACTGTAATAATGTTTGCGAGCTGATTAAGCTAGAGGATGCTAATATTTATTGGTTTGGATGGGGAGTTATGATTTCTTTTCAAGATCTAAGTCCAAGTAGTAAAATCTATTACGGTCAAGGATTTAATGTATTTCTTCCGATACAAAGCAATATTGGGACAATTCAACATTTTGATGAATTCAAATTTGCAAAACAATTAAAAATTCCACCTGTCAATATACAGGGTTTTGAATTCAATAAGTACAACAAAAAGAGAACAATTTCAACAAGAAATGAACCAGATATTCGTGACTTATTGCGATTAAATAATGTGCAGGTATCACCTGAGTTACTTAAAAAAACACATTTTCAAGTTCAAAACGATTCCACAAAACGCTTTTTGTCAAAAAAGGAATATCGATTCAATAAAAATAGAGAGATTATAAGTGAAAAAACTTTAGACAAGGAAGGAAATATCGGTTTTACCCTAAAAAGAGAGTATAACCAAAGCGGTAATATTAAATTGGAATCCAGGACAAAAGGAGGTGGAGAAGAGAAGGTCTTTATATATACCTATGATAAAAATGGAAATAATATAAAGGAGCTGTTACTGAGTGAATTTAATTATAGAGAGCGATATTTCTTTTACAATGGGAATCACGCTTATTATTTTGATAATAAGATGTTTAACACTTACAGTTCTGGTCTCGATATAAAGGAACTGTTTATCAGTGAAGAAAAATACTGTACGAAAAATGGTTGTTATAAGTTTGATGAAAATGGTAAGCTGATAGGCTTTTCTGGAGAACGCGGATACAATAATATACAAATAGGACATGATGATCAAGGTCGAATTTCTGATATTCATTCGGGTAATGATCGCTATTTAACTTTATATAAATACGATACATTGAATCGCTTGTCTTCATTTGAGGTTTATGATCAGATGAATCAAATTAGCAAATCCGTATATGAATACAAATCAGAAAGCTTGCTACCGTCAGGTAAAACAACTACAAATAGAAACACTATTACGGAAGAACAATATGAGTGGCACTAAGTAGGGAACTTTTTACGTAGCTCCAACTTTTTATCCTTTTAGAAATCGATCGTCGAACGAAATATATTGCTGAGATCGCTTCGACATCGTTTCAATTTGTAGAGAAAGTGAAAATAATCAGAATTTTAGAAATGGCAGATGGATTCTTGGCGTTTTATACTGTACTTCATCAATTAACGCTCTGAGACCTCCGCGCCTTCTTAGCGAACATTTGGGTTAAACCCACGACCTACCAATGCGTCACTAAGACAAGCTTACCGAATTGTCGGCACTAGTGCGCAGTCGATGTCACTCATCACTTCAAATACCCTTGTTTCCTCAAATCCTTCTGAATTTGCTCAATATCCTCAGGAACTTCTTGTCTCATCAACCAGTTCGGGTCAAAACCGTGAAAAATACATGTGTTCATAATCCCATGATTATTTCCGAAATGATTGCCCAACGTTAAAAGGTCTTCCTTAAAATCAATGAACAAATCTCGATCTAGTTTATGGATGGCAATTCGAAGATTAAAGGTTTTATTTACGATATACACAGCTAATTTGTTGCCTTTATCTGTTCTTGCAAATTCATTAATTTCGTCAGAAAAATATTCAAACGTTTTGTTCAGCAAGAATAAATTCATCATCGCTTCACCGTATTTATCCTTGGTTGTAAATTTGTAGCTTGAGATTTCACCACTCAACCCTCTTAAAACCATGGAAAGATATCCAGGTTTATATTTGTACGCCTTTATGCGCTTAAAAGAACTCAAAATACTTTCCTTAAACTCATGTTGTAAATCTTCTCTGGAAAAGTCTCCCATGAGCTCATAGTGCAAACGTTTTGCTAATTTATAATCGCGACGCACCAATTTTAATACGAGTTTATCTTTTTCGCGGTCGGGTAGTTCACTCAACGCGCGTTTGAAATCCTTATCCAATTCTATTTGCATACCTCTAAGTTAATCGTTTTAATCAAAAGTCGTGTTTTAGCAAGATACTTTGTCGATGCTGAAGATTCAACTAGCAAATGCGACATTACCGTTTACTAAATTATAAAATAAATTTTTGGGGCAATTATACCCTAGT
>CAJXMN010000028.1 GCA_913056215.1 uncultured Flavobacteriales bacterium
ACACAATTGATTTGTTATTTTTGCATAAAAATCACCTAGTTCATGCTTGAAAAAAAAGATATTCGCAAAAAAGCTCACCGGTTGATCCGAAAAGAAAAAGTAGACCACCAAGAGGCGTATGACCAATTAAAAAGAGAGAAATCGCATTGTCCTAATGAGGAGGTTGCAGATATTGTATCAAAAACACCTACTGATGAAAGGCAGGGGGCCACTTTAGGATTACGCGTAATCTTTGTGATTTGTTTGTCACTTATCTTTCTTTTGAGAACGCTAGACTTTGTGGTTTCTTTCGATTACCTGGGGGTCTACAATGTCGTCATTTATATGTTTCATGGATTAATACTTCCTCCATTGGGTGTTTATGGTGCATTGACAGGACGAACGCGATTTTACAGATTCATAGGTGTGTTCATGATCATTTCTTCAGTATTCTACATTGCCATTTCGATTTTCCTCGTTATTCATTGGGTTGCCCTGGCTGTTTCAATACCATTTATTGTTGCTGCTGTTCTGGCATTTATTCTTCCTTCAAAGTTGAAAGTACCTTACAAGAAAAAAATGGTACAACGCGAAATTAGAGGTAGAACTGTTAACGTTTACGAGTACTTCTTTAATAAATCAAGTGCTTCTGCCAACGTGGATAATTCAGACCTACTGGACTTATAAACAGAGCGGCTGATCAATTCGAGTTATTTCTTACTTTTCTCCTTTAAAAGTATAACCGATACTTTCTACGACTTCTTTAATTTTAGAAGCTTCAGCCTGGCCATCCACTTTTGCTTCGCCTTTTTGCAGATCAACAGCGACTTGATCGACTCCATCAATGGCTTTAAGGTTTTTGTCTACATTCGCTACACAATGATTACAGGTCATGCCTTCTATGGCGTACGTTGTTGTCGTTTTTGAATTTTCCATTTGTTTTGTTTTTTTCGGTAAAAATTTAACTATTTCAGCTTGTAATATAAGATATACTAGTATTATTCCTGAACCAATCATCAGCCAATGTGGTAGAATATGATGTCCATGAGCGCCTGTCTGTTCAGGGGTGAAATAAGTAAACCATGATGTGGGAAGTGCATAATCAATGAGTAAACCAAAACCAACTGCCCCAATCATGATTGAGGCGAGGTATTTAATAGTTGTTCGTTTGCCAATTGTTTGCCAAAGCACTGTTAGTGTAGCTACATTGGTTGCCGGACCTGCCATGAGGAAAACGAGAGCCGCACCAGGCGATACGCCCTTAAGCAGAAGTGCCGCAGCAATGGGGACACTCGCCGTTGCACAAACGTAAAGAGGTATACTCGCAGCCAGAACAATTAACATATTTAACCAGGGTCGGCTTAAATACTCGGTAAATAGTGCCTCCGGAACAAACATTGTAATGAGCGTTGCCAAGACTAAACCTAACACTAACCAGCGCGAAATATCTTGTAAAAAAGTCAGAAAAGCATAGCGAAAAATGCGGTCAAACCAATGCTGCTGTGCTGTGGGTTGAACATCGTCATCGTCACAGTCCGAGCATGTTGGAGCAGTTGTCGTGTTTTGTGCTGTTTGCTCACCTTGATCCGCCCAAATTCCGCCGAGAACGCCTGTAACAAAAGCTATGATGGGACGAACGATGGCAAAGGCCCATCCCATTAGTGAGTAGGTGACCAAAATACTATCAACACCTGTTTGAGGGGTAGAGATTAAAAAGGAAGAAGTAGCCCCTTTTGACGCCCCTTGTTTATAAAAGGAAACTCCAGTTGGGATTACGCCGCAAGAGCAAAGCGGTAGCGGGATGCCCAAAAGCGCTGCTTTGACTGAACTGCCGAGCCCCGGTTTTCCCATTTTCCGTTGCAGCCAATCCTTGGAAAAAACTCCATTGAGTAGTCCTGCAATAAGGAACCCAAGTAAAAGGTAAGGCGCCATTTCCATGGTTAAATCCCATAGAGTTGTCAAAAACTCAATTATTAATTTCATAGTGCAAAAATAAATAAAATTCAAGCGTTCTACATCTGTTTATCATGAGCGATGTGCTCATAAGTTACAATGGTTACATTAGTGGTGTGTACAAGTTGAAAAATACGTGTTCAAAGTACATATCATTTTCTATTTTTGTCAACATGAAGAAACAGCGCCTCGCACTTTTTGCATCTGGTAATGGCTCTAATGCCGAGCAAATCATTGAATATTTTCATGATCACGAGAGTATTGAGGCTGCTCTTGTATTGACGAACAAAAAAAACGCCGGGGTTTTAGATCGAACGAAAGATGCGGATGTAGCGCAACTTGTTATCAGTAATCAAGAAGCGAACGATGGAGGGTTTTTAATCTCCTTAATGCGTGATTATGCCATTGATTATATTGTTCTATGTGGTTACTTAAGAATGATTCCGCAGGAGTTGATTGCAGCTTACCCTGCTCAAATTATCAATATTCATCCAGCGTTACTACCTGATTATGGAGGGGCTGGTATGTATGGAATGTACGTACATCAAGCTGTTAAGAAAAATCGAGATGTAAAAAGTGGTATTACTATCCATTTGGTAAACGAAGAGTATGACAAGGGGAAAATCCTCGCGCAACACAAAACATCAATCAGTACAGATGATGCCATAGAGACCATCCAGCGGAAAGTTCAAAGGCTTGAACATAAGTGGTTTTCTAGCGAAATAGAACGATACATTAAAAGTGAACAGGATGCCTAAATACAGATGCTTAACTCAGGAAGAACTATCAGCGCTCGAAAAGGAGTTTGTTGATTTTTTAGTCATCAATGGTATTATTGCGGATGAATGGGAAGCGTTAAAAAAGAACCAAACCGATAAGGCAGAAAAAATCATTGAACAGTTTAGTGATGTTGTTTGGGAAGGAGTATTGCGTAAAACACAGTTTCTGGAACACCGTAGTCCTCAGGAAATTCGAACTTTTCAGTGTCTTCCGGGTAAGATTGTACTTATGGGACTTGAGATTAATGATCAGGCCATAGATCTTCGTATCGCAGAAGGCGTCGAAAAGGTAAAAAGCAGTATGCCTTCAACTACTGTATATTCCTCTGAAAAAAAATATTCAAAGAAACGAGAAACGGAAGTTTTTGAACTGATTCAAAATGGCGCGAGCATTTCGGATGGAAAGCTATTTAAACGCATAGCACTTATGGTTGCTGAAAACGAAGAGTAGCACATGGTTTAGATGATAAAATCGTGTATAGCTTAAATTCTTTCTATATCGGATCAATGCTCGACCTGTAATACTAGCGGAGAACCGAGCTCGCATATGCATTTCAATTTGTGACGAATAATAACAATCTGAACGGGGTGTTTTCGTAGGGTCTTAATTGGTTATTCGGTTACTGTTACAGGATCAAGAAAGGGGCGTAAGTTACATAGGCTCGACTCAGGTATATAAAAAAACAAGAGGAGCGGACAGGCGTCCAACTCCTCTTGCATATCAACCTAACTTAACCACCTAAATCACTACAAATGTATAGCAACACTTTCGATCTGACAAATAAAACAGCTAAAATTTAACATAATTTGTCTAAATTATGTTAAATAATTGATCTTCAAAGAACTGAAAATGGTTGCTTGTTGCAAAAACGGGAAGCCTTATAGATGATTTGAAGGTCTGTTTATCAAGATGTAAAGTCTTTTTGGAAAAAGGTACATAAGGTGAAATAGAATCTGAATCTCTTGAGTTATTTAAATAACTTATTAAGAATGAAAATGAGGAATCCATGAATTAGCAAATGTTTTAGAGGTTTCTGAATCTATCTTGATTGCAAATTATCAACCTTTCTACAATAAGGATTTTATTCATGATCTTTCGGCTGGAGCTAAGAAGGACAAGATAATTATTATCAACAACGGAGATCATGGAATGCTCAAAAATAGGTGTAAGAACTACTGGTGGGCTATAAACGATTAAAAGTTTTAGCTCAGGGGGCGTTAGATTAGATCTTTTGTTTTAAATTAGATATTTTAGATCATCTTCTGCTATATTGCGTGCTGTTATGAACACCTCCACTCAACCCATAGTTTCGGAAATAGAGATAATCTATGAGGATGATCTTATTGTTGTTGTCAATAAACCAAATAATTATCTGGTGCATCAATCCCATTATGCTCGGAATATTCAAGAACCTACATTGTTAGATATTCTTGCTGATCAATTCATTGATCCGTTATATCCTGTACATCGTTTAGATCGTAAAACGTCTGGTGCAATCATGTTAGCCAGGCAAAAAGAACATGTATCTACTTTCCAGCGATTGTTTACCGACCAGTGTATTACTAAATCGTATTACGCGATTGTCAGGGGTTTTACCGATGAGAAGTTCACGATAGATTCTCCTGTTAAAAATAATGACACGGGTTTTTATAAGGATGCGATCACAGATGGAAAAACGATTCATCAAGTTGAATTAGAAATTCCTGTGCACCCCTATAACAGTTCTCGTTACAGTCTGGTTAGATTAACTCCACAAACTGGTCGTATGCATCAACTTCGCATACATATGAACAAGATCAGTCATCCGATCATTGGTGACTACAAATATGGTGATCGTTTTCATAACCGAATGTTTGAAACTGAATTTCAGTGTATTTACATGTTCTTGCATGCTAAACACCTTTGTTTTGAACATCCTATAACCCACGAGCAGCTTGATTTGACCGCTGACTTACCTGAGGATTGGATTATTATATTGAATAGGTTTGGTTTTAGTGACTAGTTATAGTGATTTGTAAAAAGATATTACTCACTACAAATAAAAAAGGCTGCCCCTTTTGAGACAGCCGTTATTTAAATCAATTAAAATAGCTATTTAATAATCAGCTTTTTAATGTGTTCTCCTTTTTCTGAACGAAGGTTTAAAGTATAAACCCCCGATTCTAATTGAGAAACGTCAATTGATCCTGTTTGTTGTAGATCACTTGTTAGTACCACACGCCCCTTTAGATCGTAGATCGTAGCTGAAATTATCTGTTCTCCATCTACATTAAGGATGTTGTCTGCTGGATTTGGGTAAATGGTGGATTCATTCAGAGCTTCTGTACTTAAAGAAACAAAGTTGTCTATCGTAAACGTTGAGTCAACAGTGGTTCCATTGTCATCGGTTACGATCAAAGTGTACTGCCCGACACTTAACCCTGTATAAGGACCGCTCATTTGTGTTTGACCATCATCCAAAATTGTATCGTAAGGCATTGCACCACCTGATATTGTGAAGTATACTGCTCCATTTGCAGGAGTTGCTGTCTGTTGATCAATCGAGTCAATCACGAGTTGCAAAGCATCATAGATATCGAAAGTTGCCGTTGTATCACACTGACCATTGTTATAAGTCATAGTTAATGAATAACTTCCATCTTCTAATCCTGAAACCTGATTGGATCCACTTGCCGAGTAACTATTTGGTCCTGACCAGTCATAGGTTAATGGTGTAGCTCCTTGCGTTACATTAACTGTAGCAGTTCCGTCGTTTGCTCCAGGACTTGTTAGATCAGTCGTGTAAAGGGAGAAATTGATGAGGTCTGGTTCTCCAATATTCCCCATACATTGAGCCATTCCTCCTGTTGCATCGTAGATTATTCCAGTTAACGGTCCTGAACATTGATTATTTAATGTCATTGGATCTGTATCTCCGTAATTATTCGCTAATTCGGAGTTTATAATTCCTCCTTGCCCTTGAGCAGTGATAACAAGGTTGGCCGTAGCATCACACATTCCGAAACACGATACATCTGGAGCATCTACAAGACAGTCAAGTGTTTGTATCTGAACATTGAACATCGTACCATTTCCACTACAGAAACTCGAATTGTCCCCAAATTGATAACCGTAATTTCCTGGACAAAGGTTGTTAATTGCTGTTTGACCTGAAGTTCCTGGAATCGGATTACCATTGTTAAACCATGAAAAATTGAGTGGCTGGTTTCCACCGGAAACGATCAGGTTGATATTTCCATTACATGATGGAGATGAAGAAGTAACTGTTTCAATTACAGACATTGGTTCAACCGTTGGCATGATCGTATAGTTCACACTTGGATTCATTGGGTTGAAATCAATTTCGACCTCGAATTCATAGGTTGTATTACCATCGTCTGCTGTATAATTTAAAACCTTTACATTACCATTGTCAGTAATACCTGTTTGCTGCATACCAGTTAAGTTGCTCCCTTCAAAAGTCACCGTTTTTGTAATTGTTGAGTTCGGATCTTCACAGTCCATGACTACGAGTTCTCCAGAACCTCCCGAATAGTCAGGACGGATATGAATGTAGGTGTCAACGAATTGTTGAGCGTTAATTTGCAGTATTGTAAATATGCAAAGTAATAGAGTAGCTAAAATTTTCATAGTAGTGTTTTTTGTTATTTATTTGACAGTTTAGACGGTTTAGCAATTTTAACGTTGCTTTAAAATTTTGATAAATTTTTAACTGACTTTCTGTTTCTGAAAGATTGATGTTAGTAATAACGATTTAGTCACTTGAAAATAAGGGGCCTAATCAACGTAATAAAGAGCCGCTTAATGCTCAAAAAAGTAGAATTAGAAGCTTGAAACCTGGTGAAACGAGTCATTATTTTTTGGACCTCAAAAGGAGCGTATCATTTGCTCATAAATTATGGATATTCTGGGTGATTTTTGGTCATTACGAAAAGGCAATATTCTATGGAGGATGCAATCAGAATAACGCTCCAGAGGCTATAGTAGTTCAGAAATAGCTGTCCGAAAAAATACTTACTTTTGTTTACAAGGAATGGACGATGCAATATCGCGTCATTGACGCATTAGTACTGTGAATTGAGGTACGTTGAACAGACACTAAAAGATTATAAAAATGAAATACGGACTTTTAATTATCGGTTTACTTGTTTTTAAAATGGCGCGAGTTCAGACTTACTTTCAGCAAGAAACGAATTACGTAATCGAAGTTGAACTAGACGATAGCAGCCACGTACTATACGGAAAGGAAAAGATAGAATATGTCAACAATTCCCCTGATACATTGCGGTCTATTTATTTTCATTTGTGGCCCAATGCCTATAAAAATGGTCAAACGGCGCTAGCCAAACAATTGCGAGCCAACAGTAATGAAGTTTTAACACAATCTGACCCAGACGCTCGTGGATATATCGATTCACTGAACTTCAATATTGATGATGAAGAGGTGCGCTGGACACTTGATAAAGAGCATATTGATATAGCTAAAATCGATCTGAACAATCCATTATTACCTGGCGAATCTTGTATAATAACAACGCCTTTTCGTGTAAAAATCCCCAGTGGTAATATATCTCGTCTTGGTCATATCGGAACGTCTTATCAAATGACACAATGGTATCCAAAACCAGCGGTATATGATAGCGATGGGTGGCATGAAATGCCTTATCTCAACCAAGGTGAGTTTTATTCTGAATACGGCTCTTTTGATGTCTCGATTACACTACCTGAAAATTACGTGGTTGGTGCAACGGGTGATTTGCAGACGCCCGCTGAACGAGAGTTTCTCGAGGAAAAAGCAAGAAAAACAGAAGAAAAAATTGCAGCATATAATGCCGATAAAAGTAAAAGAGGGAGTAGTGTCACGAATGAACATCCTCCTTCCAGCGAAAACAAGAAAACGATTCGGTACACGCAGAAAAATGTACATGATTTTGCGTGGTTTGCTGACAAGCGATACGAAGTGCTGAGCGGTGAGGTCAAATTGCCGCATAGTGGTCGTAAGGTAAATACATGGGCCATGTTTACACCGCGCAATATTGGGTTGTGGAAAGATGCCATCGAGTATATTAATGATGGCACATTTTATTATTCGAAATGGAATGGTGACTACCCTTACAATCAGGTAACTGCAGTTGATGGAACGATTAGCGCAGGTGGGGGGATGGAATACCCCAACGTAACAGTAATTGGTAATACGGGTAACGCGAATGCTTTGGAAACGGTTATCGTGCACGAAGTAGGGCACAATTGGTTTTATGGAATTCTGGGCTCCAATGAACGTGCACACGGTTGGATGGATGAGGGGCTAAACACCTTGAACGAAGTGCGCTATTTTATGACCAAATATCCAGCTAATGAAGCTTTAGCTGAAATGGTTCCGTTGTTCAATTTCCACGGGTTAGACTATCATGATCGGAATGATCTGCTTTATCGCACGATTCAGGCGACTGGCGAGGATCAACCGATTGAAACGCATTCGAAATGTTTCCAAAGTGCGAATTATGGAGTGGTGATGTATCAAAAAACAGGTCTTATTTTTGAGTATTTAAGGAATTACCTCGGTAATGAAAAGTTTGATCGTATTATGCAGGATTACTTCGACAAATACGCTTTTAAACACCCTCAACCGGAAGATCTTGAACGTCTATTTAAAGCCCGCATTGAAGACGATGTCTCTTGGTTGTTCGAAGATTTGCTCACCACCACAAAACGAATTGAAGCACGATTAGGGAATGTAGAGAAAACGAATAAAGGTTATAAAGTCACGATTCATCATACGGGTCGTGTCTTGGGGCCTATTCCCGTTGCCATTATGGAAAATGACTCTATCATTGTTACGAAATGGACCTCTCCCGGAGAGAAGAAGTCCAGGCTATCCTTTGAAGCGGAAGGGAATGCAGTTATGATAGATCCCAATCGCATTGTTCCTGAAATTTCAAGACAAAATAATACCTGGCGGTCAGATGGTTTCGTAAAAAAATGGGAACCTTTAAAACTGAATATGTTTACAGGTTATAATCGATCCGATGAAACAAATATGCATATATTACCTGTAATTGCAGGAAATGCCAATGATAAGCTGATGTTGGGGGTAGCCTTACATAATTATTCACTCGCACCCAATCGTTTCAATTACTTTTTAGCGCCACTTTATTCGTTTGGTCGAAATAATATATCTGGAATTGGAGAGCTTTCTTATCGGTTTGAGCATCCTCGTTTCAAGTCGGGGCGTGTAGGTTTATCTTTGACCTCTTTTAAGGATGAGCGCTCACTGAATAATGGCAATTCATTTTTTGCATCGGCAGCACCATATCTTCGATTCGATTTTGCAAAAAATGATAAGGCTTATCCACACAATCATTTAGTTTTGCTTCAAGGACTGGCAAAACAAACGCGGAGAGGTGATTTTTTCTTACGTGAATTTGGTGGATTTTTAAAATGGGAATCGTTTTGGAATAAAGGTCGTCACGCTTTTGAATCCACCGTTCGTAGCGATTTTATATACAATTATAATACTTCTGAATCAGCAGGACGATTGATGGGAAGCGCTGGCTACTCTTATGATTGGATGGCTGGATCAGACTGGAAATCAATAATTAGATTGCGCACATTTGCAGGCTACAATTACCTTTTTGATGTTGTGCATCAGAGTTCTATTTACCGTTATGGCATTCCCTTGACGGGTGCCAATGGAAATCAGGATGTGTTTGTCGAAAATTTCTTTTTCGATCGTTCTTCTACAACTCATCGTGCGAATAATCGAGGCGGTTTCTTTGCGGCAAGTGATTTTGGAATTGCAGATTCCTGGATGCAGAGCAACACGCTTTTTGTCGGTGTGCCCACACCGCAGTTGATTCCTGGACAAATAGGCGCCTTCGGAAACGTTGGTGTTTTTGAAAATAGTGGAGAGCAATACACCTCCTACGCGATGGGCGTTGGATACGAAATAGGCAAGTATTTCGGCCTTTATTATGCCGTTATGGAATCGGATAATTTAGCCAACTCATACAGTGGTTCACGTTTTGGACAACGATTACGCGTGACTTTAAACATAGATTTATTTAATAGTGGTTTGATACCGCGACTCTATCGTTAGCAGGCTAAGGCGTCTTTTAACTATATTCGCATTATCAAGTGGTTTTATGAGCAATCCAATAAAAAAGTTAGCAGGTCAAACGGCGGTATATGGCCTTTCTAGTATCGTAGGGCGTTTGCTGAACTATTTACTCGTACCTATTTACGTAACAGCGTTTGCGGCTACTGAAGATTACGGTCAGGTCTCAGACCTTTACGCCATGATTGCTTTTTTAATGGTGCTCCTTACATTTGGCATGGAGACGGCATATTTTCGTTTTTTGCACAAGCATGAAAATGCCGAAATGGTTTTCCGAAACGCTTTCCTGAGTGTGATCATGGTTAATTTATCATTCCTGTTGGTCATCATTATATTTCATCCTTGGATTGCCGACCTCCTGTTATATCCTGAAAACCCAGAGTATATTATACTCTTTTCGCTGATCGTTGTTGTGGATGCCATTGGGGCTTTACCACTTGCCAAACTCAGAGCTAAAGAAAAGGCAGGCAAGTTTGCAGTAGTTCAATTAACGAGTATAGCTGTTAATATTGGACTAAACCTGATACTTATGTTGTTGGTATTTGACAGCAGTATTCACCCTGCAGAAATGGGGGTGCGATTTATACTGATAGCCAACCTGGTTGCTTCGCTTGTTAAACCCGCACTATTGTATAAAGATTTCACCCAACTTAAATGGATGTTTGATTTTACGCTGGTTAAAGCTATGGCGCGCTACAGTTTCCCTCTAGCTATTGCAGGATTAGCGTTTGTTATCAACGAAACAATTGACCGCGTGTTATTAAAACACGTATCGTATCATGATTTAATGGCTGAATTTGATAAAGAAAAAGCGTTAAAAATGGCGGAATCCAGGGTGGGTATTTACAGTGCCAATTACAAGTTGGCCATGTTGGTGACCATTTTCTTACAGGCTTACCGATACGCTGCGGAGCCCTTCTTTTTTGCGCAATCCAAGAGTGAAAACCGGAACAGAACTTACGTGAAGGTGATGAACTATTTTGTTGCTGCCGTTTTCCTTTGTTTTTTAGCAGTATCATTAAATCTGGATATTTTTAAATATTTCATTCCCAATGATGATTATTGGGTTGGACTATCCGTTGTTCCTATTCTGCTTTTGGCCAACGTCTTTTCGGGAATTTACGTGAACCAATCTATTTGGTATAAATTGAGTGGGCAGACGCGTTTCGGGGCTTATATTGCTAGTGGTGGCGCGATTTTGACAATAGGTTTAAATATCGCTTTTATCCCGTTTTATGGCTATATGGCTTGTGCGTGGGTAACATTTTTTGTGTATGGAGGACAAATGGTGGCTTCTTATTTGTTAGGCCAACGCCATTATCCAATACCTTATAACTTGAGAAAGTTTGCACTCTATAGTATCGTTGCACTCAGCATTTATGGATTGCTGGAGTGGATCAATATTCCTCTGAGTTGGACGCAGTTGATTGTGCATAATACGCTCATCCTACTCTTTGTTGCTCTGGTCTGGTTTATGGAAAAGCCGCGTGTTATTAGAGATCAAAGAACTTAGTATAATCATTTAAGGACGAGTTGTTTTCCATTCTGTGATATTCCCTAAATTTGCTTTTCAAATACTTATTTTATGAAGATATTGATCGCCCTTAGCGCGCTGTTTGTATATTTCAACCTGTTCGCACAAGAAAAAAAAGAGAAACATATAATTGATAGCCTTGAAAATGTTTTGATAAACAAGGAGTTAAGCAAGGGTGAGCTAAGCAAGCTCCGAATTGATTTGGCTTCCGAACTGGTGAAATTCAACCCCAAAAAAGGGGATAGCCTTGCGCAGTTGGTTATTAACGATTTAGAAGCGACAAAACCTTCCCCGTTGCTAGTAAATGCCCATTTAGCTGCGGCAGAAAATCAATTTTATCTCGGTAGTAAGGAAGGCTTAGAACACCACATTGAAAAATCATTGAATATTGGAAAAGAAAACGGTTTTGATGAGGAGTTACAAAAAGCCTATACGCTCCATTTTAATTGCTACAGTCGCTTTAATCGAGCAAAAGCCTACAAAATGACTCAAGAAGCAATAGCGTTTGCTGAAAGTCAAAAGGCTCCTGTTTTTTTAATGAGAGTATATGGAAATCGCGCAGTCCTTGAATACAATTACATAAAGGACCTCGATGAAGCCACTTACTGGTTTCAAAAAGAAATGGATGTCGCTAAACGTCATCAGAAATTTGAAAAGATGGCTAGTGTTTCTATGAATCTTGGCGTAATGTTCTTTCGTAAGGGGGAACTTGAACAGTCAATGAGTTACTATAAGACTTCTTTGCAAGCCTTAGAAGAATTCGAATATCCTAGGTTAGAGTCTCAGATCTATATTAATATTGGTCTCACTATGGAAAAGAGAGAGTACGCTGACTCAGCAATATACTATTTTAAAAAATCGGCCCAAATTGCTCAAGACAACGACAATTCAGATATCCTAGCACATAGTTATAAAGAAATCGGTCGTATACATAAAGATAACGCGCGTTATGAGAAGTCAATAACTTGGTCTATGAAGGCATTGCGTATCTATGACAGTCTGAAGAATGTAGATTATAAGTTGTTAGCAGTTTACCATTCGCTCATGCTAACTTACAAAAAAATGTCATTCTATGATGAGTATAAGAATTATATTGATTTACGGAAAAATAAGATACAGGAGTTAGGAGATTCATTACTTATGGCCAGAAGTTATAGAGAAAGAGCGAGTTATTACTTTACAATTAAAGATAGTTTAGACTATGCGCTAAATCTTTTAGATTCAGCTAAAGTGATTTATCAATCCAAACAAAAAACTGAACTTATCGAAGACATTAAACTTGATTATGGTAATATATATCATTTTAAAGGAGATCATAAAAATGCGAAAGCTTATTATAAGGACTACTTAAGTTTCATCAATTCGAAAAAAAATCTAAATAAAATTGAACTGTCAGGCGTTCTGTTAAATATAGGAGTCAGTGCCTACAAAACTAAAGATTATAAAGAATCGCTATCCTATCTCAAGCGGTCGCTGGAGATACGTAAAGATATAGGAAAACCTCAATTTCTTATGAACTCGTATGATGCGTTGAGTGATTCTTATGAAGCTATTGGAGACTATAAAAAAGCATATGAAAACTTGATGTTGTATGAAAAATACAAAGGCGAAGTCTCTAAACAAGAAAAGGTGAAAGATATTGCTGAAATACGAACGAAGTATGAGTCAGAGAAAAAAGAACAACGTAACCGCTTGTTGAAGAAAGAAAACGCACTCACTTCTGCTGAGCTCGAAAAGACAGCATTAGAAAATGAGCGCAATCAAACCTTGCTCGCGGGAAGTGTTGGTGGTGGAATTCTTGTGGTTATACTTGGCTTGGTGTCCTACCGGGGTTACTTGAGGAAGCGAAAAGATAACGACCTGCTCCAAAATAAAAATGAAGAAATCAGCAATCAACATGAAAAGATCAGCCAAAAAAACACGGAAATCATGGATAGTATACGATACGCCCAGCGCATTCAGGAAACGATTTTACCAGACGACGATTTTATCCAACGTTCGTTTTCAAATAGTTTTATATACTTCAATCCAAAAGAGCATGTTTCAGGCGATTTTTATTGGATGAAATCCATTGATGACGGAACAGAAAGAATGACCATGTTTTCTGCAATTGACTGCACTGGACATGGTGTTCCTGGAGCTTTTGTAAGTATTGTGGGACATCATGGCTTGAATCGTGCTGTTAACGAATTTAAACTGCGTTCCCCGAAATTAATTTTAGAAAAATTAAATAAAATCGTAGTGCAGTCTTTTGTGAGCGGTCAACAAGCAAATGTTAAAGACGGAATGGACTTGGCATTGTGTTCAATTGATGAAAATGGTGTGCTGCACTATGCAGGAGCAAACAATCCACTGTGGATTGTAAGTGAAAAAGCATCGAATATTCAGGACCGGATTACAACGACACATCATGAACGCGTACGATCAAAGACCTACGACCATGTAGATCTCACTGAAATAAAGGCGGATAAACGCCCTATTGGCTACTATGAAGGTCAAAATGTGTTTGTTGAGCATCATGTAAAACTTCAAAAAGGAGACACCATTTACGTTTTTTCAGACGGATATGCAGACCAGTTTGGTGGTGAGAAAAATAAGAAAATGAAAACTGGAAGGTTTAAGGAGCTCCTCGCGAGTCTTTTCGGTAAGCCTATGAAACATCAGCGCGATGTGTTGCACACGTCGTTTAATGACTGGATGGGCGATAATGAGCAGATTGATGATGTATGTGTCATTGGCTTTCGATATGAGTGATTTTATGTCTCATAATCAGTAAGTAGTTGATTTCAATTATATTTGCGCGCTCAAGGCAAAAAAGTGACAAAAAGTAGCATCACACATAATCGACTTGTATTTATTGATATAGCCCGTTCTATCGCTATCCTTATGATGCTGGAAGGCCATTTTATCTATATGGCTCTAGCGGAACACTACCGATCTGAAGATTATTTTTTCTACAATTTGTGGAGTTTTCCCAGAGGCCTCACAGCTCCATTGTTTTTTACGGTTTCAGGGCTGGTTTTTACGTATTTATTGGTGCGAAGAAAAACGCCTTTTTTTAAAAACAAAAGGGTTAAGAAGGGAGGCTGGCGTGCCCTAAAGTTAATTGGCTGGGGCTATTTACTACAAGTGAATTTCTTTTTGTTATTGACTACCGGCAGCCTCAATGACTACGCTTTGATCTTTCATGTGTTACAGTGTATTGGAGTAAGTCTGTTATTGATTATTGTGTGTTATGGTATTTCAAAAACAGTGAAAGTTGTCCCCTTTTTTATTGTGTTGATAGTGGCCGGGATTTTAGTGTTTATCTATAAACCGACTTTACATGCTGCAGATCTTTCTGGGCTTCATCCCTTGTTTGAAAACATGTTGTTGCGTATCACGGACGGAAGAGACTATTCCTCTCTTTTTCCGATTTTTCCCTTCGTGGGATATGCCTTCTTGGGTGCGGCGGTAGGAGCTTTTGCGAGTAATAATCCTCAACGCGTTTATACACACTCTTTTGTATTTGTAATGATGACGATAGCCTTTTTGGTTTATTTTTTCGTAGCTGACCTGCTTTCCTTTTTTAGTCCTTTATTTGAGTCTGTTGGATGGGAGCCAGTCGCTGAAGAGGCCTATTTATTTACCAACTTCAGTATTGTCCTGTTCGGGTTAGCTGTGATCATTATTTTAGGAAAGCACAAACGTCGTTTGCGTTTAATCTACTATCGAAAACTTCAATTCCTCAGAAGTTGGTTTTTTCCAATTGCTTTTTATAGCGCTGGCGCTGCATGCGTTTTATACGATTTGTTAATTATGGAGGCACAACAACTCATGGTTTTACCTACATTAAGCGTAAATGCAATTGGTCAGGGTCTTCTTTTTGTAGGCGTGATATTGACTGCAGCAAAACTCATTCGATGGAATTATAATTTGTTCATTAAAATGGGGCAACATACACTGTCTATTTATATTGTTCACATGATCATTCTTTATGCCAGTATATTCGGTGTAGGTTTGAAAAACTCCCTTTATCGCAGTTTAGATCCATGGTCGGCACTGGTAGGAGCCATAGCTTTTATGGTGTTTTTCACTTATTTCGTGAAACACATTGAAAAGATTAATAGGTTTTATCGTGGAATTATCCCTTTTCTTGCACGAAAGAAAAATCAGTGAACGGATACGTCTTCCTCATTGCTTTGTTAATAATTCAGGTGTATCGCACTAGGGATGTCCTTAAAAAAAATTACTTTTGAAGTTGGTATTCGTCACATTCACAGACCTTGTTGAGGTCGACTTTTGGATGAAGAAGTGGAAAATATGAGAGTAAAAATAGTCAATCGATCTGATAATGATTTGCCGCAATACGCGTCGAGTGGTGCAGCAGGTGTAGACCTGAGAGCTCACCTCGATAATGCTTTTACGCTTCAACCGATGGAGCGCACGCTTGTTAAAACAGGGCTGTTTCTCGAAATTCCTCAAGGATATGAAGCGCAAGTACGACCTAGAAGCGGTATGGCGTTGAAGAAGGGAATTACAGTGCTGAATAGCCCTGGCACAATAGATGCAGACTATCGGGGAGAACTAGGTGTAATTCTCATTAATATGTCGCAGCGCCCTTTCGTTATTGAAAATGGCGATCGCGTGGCGCAACTTGTTTTTGCTAAAGTTGAACAAAGCGATTGGGAATTAGTTGAGGAATTAGAAACTACCTCGCGTGGTAGCGGTGGGTTTGGAAGCACAGGAAAAAAATAAACTATGAAAATAATTGTACCTATGGCAGGGAGAGGATCTCGCCTGCGACCACATACATTGACCGTTCCAAAGCCACTGGTGCCTGTGGGCGGCAAACCTATTGTCCACCGATTAGTGGAAGATATTGCGGCTGTTTGCAGTGAACCGATTGATGAGATAGCTTTTGTTATTGGTGATTTTGGAGAAGAGGTGGAACAGGAATTGATGGATCTCGCTAAAAGTTTGGGTGCTCAAGGTAGCATTTTTCATCAGGAAGAACCGTTGGGAACAGCACACGCAGTATTATGTGCTAAAGAAAAACTTGATGGGCCGGTAGTCGTTGCATTTGCAGATACACTTTTTAAGGCTGATTTTAAAATCGATCCCGCTGATGATGGCGTGTTGTGGGTTAAACAGATTCAGGATCCTAGTGCATTTGGTGTTGTAAAAACGAATGAAAACAATGAAATCACTGATTTCGTCGAAAAACCGCAGACCTTCGTTTCAGATTTAGCGATGATCGGAATTTACTATTTCAAAGCCGCTGAAGACTTACTTGAGGAACTCAATTACCTTGTGGAAAATAATATCATAAAAGGAGGTGAGTACCAATTGCCTGATGCACTGAAACGATTAACTGAAAAAGGTAAGCGGTTTAAACCAGGTAAAGTGCAGGAATGGCTGGACTGTGGAAATAAGAAAGTGACTGTTCATGCCAACCAGCGCATATTGGAATTTGATCGTGAGAAGGGAGTTGATCTCATCCATGAAACAGCTACAGTGAAGAATTCTGTAATTATACCTCCTTGCTTTATAGGTGCTGATGCCGTTATTGAAAATAGTGTTGTAGGACCACACGTTTCTGTAAACAAGGCTTCTCAAGTGCTTAGCTCGGTTGTCAAAAATACGATTATTCAAAAGGAAAGTAGTCTTGCAAATACCGTCATAGCAGATAGTATGATCGGTAATAAAGTGACAGTGAAGAAAAACCCAAAAAACTTGAGCGTGGGCGATTACTGCTCGATCAGTGAGGAATGAACTGGTTTTTCTACATAGCGATTTCTGTTGCCATTGTTGCAAACGGTGCGTTGAGTCAGGAAGAACGGATGAAAAAAGAAGGTGTTGATGACCTGGAAGCTTTGTCATCGAAAGATTTTCCTTATATCGAGCGCTTTCACGAAGCAGTGCGCGAACAAATTGCAGGAAATCTGGATGAAGCCGTGGCACTTTACCAATCTTGTTTAGAAGAAAAAGAAGATGATGCAGTGTATTTCGGATTGGGTCAAATTGCTGAAAAAAGAGAAAATTATCCAAAAGCACGTGACTTTTATGAAAATGCTTTAGCTCTTGATTCTCAAAACATAACATACGTCCGATCTGTGGCGTTTACTATGTTAGAACAAGCTGATTTTGAGGAGGCTGAGCCGCTATTTGAGCGACTAACAGACCGATCGCCTAGAAATATAGAATGGCATTACGCTTACGTCAAAGTTCTTATTTATAACAAGAAATATGAGGTTGCTATTATGCGTTTGAATCGTCTCCAGGAACAGGTAGGTATTATTCCTGAAATGATGATTATGAAATCAGATATGTATCAGGAAATTGGCGAAACGGAAAAGGCAATAGCTACCTTGTTACAATTAAATGAAGCGCATCCCACTCATGCCGAAGGGCTCGAAGCGTTACTTTCACTGTATAAAAAGCAGGAACAACACGAAGAAGTAATACGTCTGCTGGAACGGATGTCAGTTCAGCAGCCTGATAATGTGGTAGTCCAAACACAATTGGCGGATTATTACGTGGATCATGATCAGATAGAGAAACTGCGTGAGGTTGTGAATCGTTTAGCTGATCATCCGCGCATTACAACTCAGGAAAAATTGAACTGGGTTAAGGCTTTGGCGAGCAATGAAGAGTTGAGCAATGCTTATTTGCTGGAGTTGTCAAATAAAATGCTTAAAGCAAATCAGGATGATGCAAGGGCAACTCTTTTTCATGCAGAAATCCTCACGAAAAATCAACGCTCTCAGGAAGCACTATCATTTTATCGTAAAGCATTAAAACTTAATCCAGAGACTTTCGAAGTTTGGATGAATGTTTTATCTTTTGAAAGTGCTTACAGGGATTATGAAGCCTTGTATGAAGACGCCACTGAGGCGATGACACGTTTTCCCAACATGCCTTTTGTGTACTACGCAGCAGCGGGCGGAGCGATTTATACTGATCGACTGGATGATGCTGAAGAATTGATCGAAACGGGGCAGCTTTACGTATTAGATAACCCGGCATTAAAAGCGCGTTTTGCTATGCGTAAAGGTGAATTACATTTTAGGAAAAAGGAATTTAAAAAGGGTATTACCTCATTTGAAAAGGCGCTGTCGAAAAAATCATTAGATATTATTCGTTTGCGTTACGCGAGTTTGCTCTCTCAAAACGGAATCGCACTTTCTGTAGCTCAGGAACAAATTGATTTAGTAGAGCCGGAAGGAAAAAACAATCCAGATTATTATCGGACGAAGGCACAGTGTTTTCTGGCAGAAAAGAACTACGATAAAGCTGTTGATGTGCTAAAAAGTGGGATTGAGAATGTAGATTATACACCCGAATTACACGATCTGCTGGGAGATATTTATTGGTTAAAGAAAGAAAGGGCAGTTGATAGGGCAATCGAGCATTGGAAAATCGCCAAGGAAAAATATTCGCGAAATAAAAATATTGATAAAAAGCTAAAAGAGGAAAAATTTTATGCTCCGAAATATTACTAAATTACTGGTTGGAGTAGTATTACTTGCGACCGCTGTTGCATGTGGTAATAGCAAAAAACAATCGGAAAATCGCAGTCATAAACTTCCCAAAATTGACGCGTCGGTTTTAGTCGACCGACTGGATAGCTTATCCAGTCAGCGATTGGATTATTTCTACACCAAGTTGAAGTCGAGTTATACGGACAGTGAGTATGATGTTTCCTTTAAAACATCAATTCGTATGCGCAACGACAGTGCGTTACATGCCTTGATTACCTATGCGCGAATTCCAATCTACAATACGATGGTTACACCAGACACGCTCACTATTGTAGATAAGCGAAACAATTGTTACGTAAAGGAAGATATGACATATTTGAAAAATACTTTTGATGTTGATTTTGAACATCACAATTTGGAAGAACTGATCTTAGGAATGCCGATCGGTTGGGATCAGGAATTGGAGTACCATCAGGTGAAAGACCCCTACAATTACGTAGTTTCCTCCCATAGTAAAAGAGAATTGCGGAGAATGGATAAGAATGATGATGAACTGCTCATTCGTTATTACCTCACAGATGATGCAAAAATGTTGAGGAGAACCTTTATTGATAGTCCAAGAGATACAACCACTATAGACGTAAATTATTCAGAACATGAGCTGATTAACGGGATGAATATTCCAGGAACGGGGGAGATAAAAGTTGTTACTCCGCGCGATACGATTAAGATTGATTTTAAATACAATCGCACAACGGTGAATGAGCCGCGCGTATTATATTTAGCTATACCAGACCGCTATGGGAAGTGTGAGTAAAATATTATTGACGGTTTTATGTGTTTTGACTTTCGGGTATGAATCCTGGAGTCAGACGGGATCGGAACGTCTAAAAAAAGAGCAGCAGGCACTCGAGAAGCAAATATCAACCACTAAAAACTTGTTGGCTAAAAGTCGTGAAAATACCCAGCTTTCACTTGAGGAGGTGAATTTAATTGAAAGACAGGTGCAGTACAGAGAACGCTTGTTACAGAATATTAACAATCAAATCCGTTCTTCTGAATTAAAAATTGAGCAAAAAAATGGTCGTATCGCCGAACTCAGAGCGGAGATTGAACAATTGAAACGACAGTATAAGGAACTACTGATTTATGCTTACAAAAAGCGAAATAAATACGGGAACTTAATGTTTATTTTCAGCGCTAAAACAGTAGAGGAAGCTATTAAGCGCAAAATTTATCTTGAGAAACTTGCAGAAATTCAACAAAAGCAACTACGACTGATCAAACAGAACATGGGTTTACTAGAAGATGAGATCGCCGATCTTGACGCAGAGAAAAAAGCAAAACTGGAATTGGCCAGTCAGAAAAAACAAGAACGCGCCGAGATCATTGCTGCAAAAAAAGAGAAAGAGCGGGTTTACGAGGAGTTTAAAGAAAAGGAGGAAGAGCTTAGGGCAAATCTAGAGCAACAGCGCGCAGATCGCGAAAAATTAAAGCAAGAAATACAAGCCGCTATTCAGCGAGAGATTGAAGCAGAGAGAGCGCGCCGAGAAAAAGAACGTCGAGCTGCTGAAAAACGTCGAGCTGAAGAGGCCGATCGGAGAAATGCAAACACTCCTGATCCCCCAAGGCAGGAAGAAGACCCCAAAGATTTATTGGCATCAAATGAAGTGAATTTGCTGGGTAAAAATTTCGCAGCCAATAAAGGTAGACTCCCCTGGCCTGTTGATGATGGTACAATTACCCAAAATTATGGTAAAAATGCGCACCCTACATTAAAAGGCGTATATACACAGAATAACGGAGTGGATATTAGTACGCACAAAAGTGCTAATGTTCATGCTGTCTACAAAGGTGAAGTAACGAGTGTAATAAATATTCCAGGGGCAGGAAAAGTAGTGATTATCAAACACGGTGAATACCGTAGTGTCTATTCTAATTTACAAGATGTCTATGTGACCAAGGGTGATCAAATTAACACGCGTTCTCCTCTCGGTTCGCTTTTACCCAACAATTCTGGAAGTGTTTCTGTTGCTCATTTTGAAATACATCATGTAAAAGGAAATAACGTTAAACAACTCAATCCAAACCTATGGATTGGAGAGTAGCAACGCAATTAGAGCTGGCAAATAATTGAAAGGTATTCGTCACGAGGTACTAAGAGGCCCCAACGATAATGACGAAATCGTACTTTTTATACGAACGAAATTGCGATATTATACTGATTTAAGCGTTTAACGGTATAGAGGGGCGTTGCATCGAACAAATGACGATTGGGAAAAGCTGTAAACAAAGTCACAGCCGTAGGTCGTTAATTGAACGGTGTTTGAGTCCTTAATAATAGGCAGTAATTTACTGCTCTTCTTCCTCGTCTTCGAAAACGCGTTTTGGGCGAATCTGATCAATGGCGCCGAGAGTGATCCAAAAAGGAACTGCAAAACCCAACAAGAAAAGAAGTAGCCAAAATGCCATTCCTCCTAAAATTAGAAACATTACTATGCCGAAAATACTCATCTTATACTATTTTTGTAATACCGTTGTTGGCGTAAAATTAAAAAATTATTCAAACAAAAATCATAAAAAATGGAATATAGAGTTGAAAAAGACACGATGGGCGAGGTAAAAGTACCCGCTGACAAATATTGGGGGGCTCAAACAGAGCGTTCGCGCAACAATTTTAAGATCGGTCCAGAAGGGAGCATGCCGAAAGAAGTGATTTATGGATTTGCTTATCTGAAAAAGGCTGCTGCTCACACCAATTGTGAACTCGGAGTACTAGAGGAAGATAAAAAAGAACTCATTTCAAAAGTTTGTGACGAGATTTTGAACGGGAAACACGACGATCAGTTTCCGCTTGTTATTTGGCAAACAGGTTCAGGTACACAATCGAACATGAATACCAATGAGGTTATCGCGAATCGTGCTCATGTGCTCGATGGTCATCAATTAGGGGAAGGAGATCGCAAGTTGCAGCCAAATGACGATGTGAATAAATCGCAATCTTCAAATGATACGTTTCCGACAGGTATGCATATCGCTTCTTATAAGATGATTGTGGAGACAACTATTCCTGGAGTTAAAAAACTGCGGGATGTACTCGATCGAAAAGCGAAAGATTTTGAAGAAGTCGTAAAGATTGGTCGCACCCACCTCATGGATGCAACACCATTGACACTCGGTCAGGAGTTTTCTGGTTATGTTTCGCAATTGGATCATGGTTTGAAGGCCTTAGAAAACACCTTACCTCATTTGTCAGAGTTAGCACTGGGAGGAACGGCTGTAGGGACAGGTATCAACACTCCCGATGGATATGCTGAATTGGTGGCTAAGACAATTGCAAATTTTACGGGGCTACCGTTTATTACTGCAGATAACAAGTTTGAGGCATTAGCTGCACATGATGCAATTGTTGAAACACACGGTGCTTTAAAACAATTGGGTGTTTCGCTCAATAAAATAGCAAATGATATTCGCATGATGGCATCTGGCCCGCGCTCAGGAATTGGAGAAATTATTATCCCGGCAAATGAACCAGGTTCTTCAATTATGCCTGGAAAAGTCAACCCAACTCAGTGTGAAGCTTTAACGATGGTTGCTGCTCAGGTTATGGGGAATGATGTCGCTATTGGCGTTGGTGGAACGCAGGGACATTATGAATTGAACGTGTTCAAACCGATGATGGCTGCAAACTTACTTGAGTCTGCGCGCTTGATTGGAGACGGATGTGCTTCATTTGCTGAAAATTGTGCTGCGGGAATTGAACCGAACCACTCTAAAATAAATGAGTTGTTGAATAATTCGCTCATGCTTGTGACTGCTTTAAATACTAAAATTGGTTATTATAAAGCAGCGGAGATCGCAGGTCATGCACACGAGAACGGTACTACTTTGAAAGAAGCTGCCGTGGAACTTGGTCATTTAACAGCTGAACAATATGACGAATGGGTCGATCCATCCAAAATGGTGGGCAAGGAGTAATCGTTTAAAATAGCCTTAAAAAAGTCGTTGCTGTATAGTAACGACTTTTTTTGTAAGGAATGATAGTTATTTGCGTCAAATGTGGTATAGATGACAACGTTTTGACGAGAAAAACCGTTAAACGTTGTATTAGAAGGTGAAAACCTTTACTTTTCACACAATATTACTATTTATGAAACAGATGAATTGGTTATGGGTTCTCGTTATAATTATTGGTCATTCGCTACATGCTCAGGAAGGTGATTGGTGTGGGTTTGATCCTATCCTAGAAGATAAAATTGAGGCGAACCCTAATTATTGGAACGAATTGCAGGTTAAGATTAATGCTATTCGTCAGGAAAGTAATGGAGCTCAACCTAAATCAGCTACCTATACTATTCCAGTGGTTTTTCACATTATTCACGACGGTGGTGTGGGCAATATATCTATGGATCAGATCCAATCCGGAATTGACGTGATGAATGAAGATTTTGCGGCTTTGAATGCTGATGCAGGTCAAATACGAGATAATCCTGATGCGCCTTACGCTCCACTTCATGCAAACGTTGAAGTTGAGTTCAAGCTTGCAAAAAGGGACCCACAAGGAAATTGTACGAATGGCGTTCAACGGCAATATGCTCCAAGTTTAACGAATCAGGCGGGAGAAGATTGCAAATATTCCTCCAACGGAGGACTCGATGCCTGGCCCAACGATTCTTACTTAAATATCTGGGTGGTCAACTCAATTGAGAGCAATAGTCAGGGAACAACTTTGGGGTATGCTTTTTTGCCTTACAATAATTGGGGGTCAGGTCACGGTATTTTGAATCGACATGACAGGGTTGGAAGAATTGGAACAGCCTCTAACAATGATGGGCGCACGCTTACACATGAGATGGGTCATATTTGCGGTTTATTTCATACATTTCAGGATGGATGTCATAGCAATGACTGTAACTCTAATGGAGATTTTGTTTGTGATACTCCTCCGGCAGAACAAACATTTGGATGTCTGCTAACCAACAACACGTGTAATAATGTACCAGTGTTCGATTATTACGGGAGCGATGTGTTAGATATGAACGAGAATCATATGAGTTATAACTCTTGTCGATTGATGTTTTCGGAAGGTCAAAAGGCACTTATGAATAACAATTTCGAAACGATTCCAAACTTTATATCAATTACATCTCCAGCGAATCTCACAGCTACAGGAGTGAATGAACCAGATGTTATTTGTGAAGCAGCTTTTGATGCTGATAAGAAAATCGTTTGTATAGGACAGTCGGTTAATTTTAATGATATGTCCTATCATGGTGTGAGTGCTTGGGATTGGAACTTTCAGGGGGGCACCCCTTCCACCTCTACGGCTCAGAATCCAGTCGTCACCTATAATACACCAGGAGTTTACGAGGTTTCTTTGACAGCCTCTGATGGAACCAACAACGCTACGGAAACAAAAACTGCTTTTATACGTGTATTGGATTTTTCTGTGCCATTACCTTTTTATGAAAGTTTTGAGAATGTCAATGCTATTCCGGGCGATTTTTGGCTAGTGAGTAACCCAGGAAATAATGGAGCCTTCGAATTAAAAAACGTTGGACTGAATAGCTCTAAAAGTGCGGGTATTTCAAACTTTGGTGAGCCTGTTGGCGCAGTCGATGAATTGCTGAGTTCACCAATAGATTTATCACAGGTTAGCAATGATGTGACACTCTCTTTTCGTTATGCCTACCGGAAAAGGTACCCAGCTAATGATGAGTGGCTCCGCGTATTTATAAGTAATGACTGTGGTGAACTCTGGGCGCAACGTAAAACAATGCGAGGAAGTCAATTGTCGGATCAGACTGAAGCGAATGCATGGGAACCACAAAGTGAAGAGGACTGGGTCACGGTTCACATGACTAATGTTACCAGTAGCTTTTGGGTCGATAATTTTCTAGTAAAGTTTCAATTCGAAGCTGATAATGGAAATAATTTTTATTTAGACGATATCAATATTTATGAAGGGGATCCGTCGGATGATCCTGTGGTGGGAATTTACCAGAACGAAATACCTGTTGACTTTTCAATTTATCCGAATCCGACATCAAATGATGTACATATCGAATTCTCGCTCCAACAGTCGGAAAACGTGAAACTTAATATCCGATCCATGGATGGAAGAATTTTACAGAATAACAGCATCCAGGCGAATACCGGGAAAAACCTTGCTATTCTGGACTTGAGTAGGTTGTCAAAAGGCATATACTGGATTGAAATGATACAACAAAATAGCGGTATTCGACAACTTCATCGTATTGTGAAGCATTGATTTTCACGTTTAATCAATGAATACAACCGTTGAAGTAATGAATTTTACTGTTGGAAAAATAATGCATACATTTATAGTGCTAAAATAAAACTCAATTATGAAAAGAATATTATTATCAATAGTAACGGCCGTACTGGCGTTTTCCGTATCCAGTCAGGAGGCCTATCCGTGTCACACGGATGAAAAAACTCAAGAATTTCTCGCACAGCTCTCTCCTGCTGAAAGAGCACAGTACGAAGCTGACCAAGCATCTTATGAGCAAGAAATTCAGCAATTTATAAGTAATCATCCGGAAATTCAGTCTAATAATGGTGCGCGATCCGTACAATATACAATTCCAGTAGTTTTTCATATTATTCACGCAGGAGGACCAGAAAACATCTCCAACGAACAGGTGGAAGACTGTATTCGTATCATGAACGAAGATTATCAGAAGCTGAATTCTGATGCGAATCTCGTTCAAAGTGAATTTAGCGGTATTGTTGCCGATGCAGAGATAGAATTTAAATTGGCAAAGAAAGATCCGCAGGGGAATTGTACAAATGGAATTACTCGAACCTTCTCTAGTGTTACAAACGGTGGCAGTGGAGGCGATCGAATAGATGATGTTAAGAGTGAGCATGGTACCTGGCCTGGTGATGAATATATGAATGTTTTTGTAGCCGCAGATATAGGTGGAGCAGCAGGGTACACTTATAATCCAAATAATTGGATCGGCGCAGATATGGCCAATGGAATTCACGTGCTTCACAACTATGTAGGATCCATCGGTACGTCATCGACCTATAGCTCACGTACCATGACGCACGAAGCTGGACACTGGTTGAATTTATCTCACTTGTGGGGTGATTCTAATAACCCAGGTCTTTCTACGAACTGTAATGATGACGATGGTGTGAATGATACACCAAATACTATAGGTTGGACGAGTTGTAACTTGCAGGGAACGACATGTGATGGTCAAAAGGATAATGTAGAGAACTTTTTAGAGTATTCATATTGCTCTAAAATGTTTACCGTAGATCAAAAATCTCGCATGCACGCAGCCTTGAACTCTTTTACAGGAGGTCGTAACAATATTCATAGCTCGAGTAACTTGAATGCAACTGGCGTGAATGAACCAGATGTCATGTGTAAAGCAGAATTTGGAGCTTCTAAGCGCGTTATTTGTTCAGGGGAGACTATTAACTTCACAGACTATTCTTATCACGGTCCCTCTGGATGGACATGGAGTTTTGAAGGCGGTACACCGTCAAGTTCAAACCAACAAAATCCATCAGTTGTTTATAATACACCAGGTACTTACGAAGTAGAATTGAGTGCTACAGACGGTTCAGCTACGGTGACTGAAACAAAGACAAGTTATATAACCGTATTACCTGACGGAAACTCCATGCCTTATGGAGAAAACTTTGAAGCATATAGTGATTTGGCCAATTCGAGATGGATCGTTAATAACCCTGGTGGTAACGAGGCGTTCCAATTGGATGAACAGATTGGTCATACAGGCACACAATCGGCTCGTCTCAATAATTTTGGTCAGCCTGCTGAATCCATTGATGAACTGATTTCTAACCCAATTAACCTTTCTACTATATCTAATGAGGTGACGCTGTCATTCCGATATGCTTATCGAAAACGTTCTTCTGCCAATGAAGAGTGGTTGCGTGTGTTTATATCTGCTGATTGCGGTGATAACTGGGCGCAGCGTAAAACAATTAAAGGAAACTCGCTGGGAAGTGAAGTGGCTGCAAATGCTTGGGAACCTCAATCGGAAAGTGATTGGGTGACTGTACACATGACCAATATTACCTCTTCATTTTGGGTAGATAACTTTAGAGTGAAGTTCCAGTTTGAATCGGATAACGGAAATAACTTTTTTCTTGACAACATCAATATTTATCCAGGAAGCTCTGAAGATGAGGCGCTTGGTATAGAAGAACAGCTGGTTGTTGAAGGTTTTAAAGTGTTCCCTAACCCTGCTCAGGATGTGGCAAATGTCGAATTTGCTGTAAATGAGTCGCAACATACGAAGGTATCGATAATGAATGCGTTGGGTCAAGAGGTGATCACAACTGATGTTCAAGCACAACCTGGTATGAATCGAGTAGTGATTTCTACGCAAAAGCTGGAGTCAGGTGTTTACTTTGTAAAGGTTGGCTCAGAAGGAGCGCAGCAAACGGAGCGTTTGATCGTGAAGTAAGTTATTTTTTTAACATTGTCATATAATAAGCGAGTGGTTTTCCACTCGCTTTTTTCATGTCAGCGTTTTTCATATATTTTATAGCGATTCGCTCGATTTCGACCGTTGTATTATTTATCTTTGCCTTTTTTATAACAAATTACAATTGAATTGATATGAGCAATTTGGCACTTTCTGATCAAGAAATACAACGAAGAGAAACGTTGAAGAAGCTGCGTGAATATGGTATAGACCCATATCCTGCGGCATTATATCCTGTTTCAGAAAAGGCTAAACAGATACATGATGAATTTGAAGAAGGTAAAGAGGTGAATATTGCGGGTCGTTTGATGCGTCGTAAGATTCAAGGAAAAGCTTCTTTTGGTGATCTGCAGGATGATACGGGGAGAATTCAAGTTTACTTTAACCGCGATGAAATTTGTCAGGGTGAGGATAAATCAATGTATAATGAGGTGTTTAAGAAAATGCTTCACCTGGGAGATTTTATTGGTGTAAAAGGTACGTTGTTCAAAACTAAAGTGGGCGAGATTACTGTTATGGTGAAAGAATTTACCATGTTGTCCAAATCATTGAAACCACTTCCGCTCCCTAAAACTGATTCAGAAGGAGTAGTACACGATGCTTTTACAGATCCAGAACAAAGACACAGACAGCGCTATGTGGATCTTGTTGTGAATCCGCAAGTAAAAGAGAACTTTGTTAAAAGAACGAAGCTTTTTGCTGCCATGCGTCAATTTTTCAATGATGCTGGCTATATGGAGGTGGAAACTCCAGTGCTTCAACCGATACCAGGAGGAGCCGCGGCAAGACCATTTATTACGCATCATAATGCACTGGATATTCCTTTATATATGCGTATAGCAAATGAGTTGTATTTAAAAAGGTTGATCGTAGGTGGCTTTGAAGGTGTTTATGAATTCTCTAAGAACTTCCGTAATGAAGGAATGGATCGCACACACAATCCTGAGTTTACGGCTATGGAGATCTATGTGGCCTATAAAGACTACAACTGGATGATGGAGTTTACAGAACAACTCCTGGAGCATTGTGCTGTTGCCGTTAATGGAACTACAGCATGTACGTTTGGAGAACATGAGATTGATTTTAAAGCACCATATAAGCGAATTTCAATGCGTGACTCAATTCTCGAGTTTACAGGTTTCGATATTGATGGGAAATCAGAAGAGGAACTTCGAGCTGCTTGTAAAGATCTAGGTGTGGAAGTAGATGAAACCATGGGGAAAGGAAAGCTTATCGATGAGATTTTTGGTGAGAAATGTGAAGGAAATTACATCGAACCAACATTTATCACTGATTACCCGATCGAAATGTCTCCGCTTTGTAAAAAGCATAGAGAAAACCCAGATTACACTGAGCGTTTTGAGCTCATGGTTTGTGGGAAAGAGATCGCAAATGCATACTCCGAGCTAAACGATCCAATCGATCAGCGAGAACGATTTGAAGAGCAAGTGAAGCTTGCTGAAAAAGGTGATGATGAAGCAACAGAAATGATCGATCAGGACTTTCTGCGATCATTGGAATATGGAATGCCCCCAACATCAGGTTTAGGTATAGGTATGGATCGCTTGATCATGTTCTTAACGGATAACGCAGCTATTCAAGAGGTGCTGTTATTCCCGCAAATGAAACCTGAAAAGTTTGAGGATGCTGGTCCTGAACTCAACGAGAATGAACAAACAATCTTCGACGCCTTACAAAAGGAAGGAAAAACAGATCTTCCCAGACTAAAAGAGAAAGTGGGTTTGAGTAACAAGAAATGGGATAAAGGACTCAAAGGATTGCGCAAGCATCACCTGATCAAAGTTGAGAAGCTGGAAGATGGATCGTTGACGATAGAAGAGGCTTAAGTTCTTCTTAACATTTGGGGGCATCCCGTGAATAACTTTTTATTTCTTCTCGGATAATTCCTACGTGTAAAATTTCCTTTGAATTACATTTGAAGGAAACCAATTACGCACGCATGTTTTTAGAGCAATTTCCAGAAGATGGCAAACGACACGGTTGGATCGAGGTGATCTGTGGATCCATGTTTTCAGGTAAGACCGAAGAGTTGATCCGCAGATTAAAACGAGCAGAGTTTGCGAATCAAGACCTACTATTATTCAAACCTCATATTGATAAACGCTATAGTGAGGAAAACGTCGTAAGTCACAATGGGATTAGCTTTGAAGCAATTCAAGTCGAATCTTCAGCTGATATCCTGGACCAGTGGAAAAAGGAACGAATCGTTGCAATCGATGAAGCACAGTTCTTCGACATGGGTGTGGTTGATACAGCAAACAAATTGGCGGCAAAAGGTGTGCGTGTGATCTGCGCAGGTCTCGATATGGACTTTAAAGGAAATCCGTTCGGTCCTATCCCTCACTTGATGGCCGCAGCAGAATATGTAACTAAAGTACATGCGATCTGTATGTCTTGCGGAAATTTAGCCCAATTTTCTCATCGAAAAACGAAAGAAACAGAACAGGTCCTTGTAGGCGCTGTTGAAGAATACGAACCGTTATGCCGATCGTGTTATAACAAAATAGAACATTGAAACTGAACCTTACATATCATTCGTTGGCGCAGATCATTGAAGGAAAATCAGACCTCAAAGATCCTGAAGCGAACGTGCATGTAGTTCATTACGACACCCGCTTAATTTCAAAAGATCAAAAGGGTGTTTTCTTTGCAATCAAAGGGCATAAAAATGGTCACCAGTATATACAGGATGCCTACGATAAAGGGGTTCGGCTTTTTGTTGTTTCGGAAGCCGTGGAGTTACCCGAAGAAGCTTCTATTATTACTGTTGATAATACGCTAGTCGCTTTACAGGAATTAGCAAAACACCATCGAAATCGTTTTTCTTATCCTGTCCTGGCGATAACCGGAAACGTGGGTAAAACAACTATCAAAGAATGGTTGTATTACTTGATCAATGATCACTTTACTGTGGTGCGAAGCCCAAAAAGTTACAACTCTCAGTTGGGAGTAGCGCTTTCACTTTTGGAATTACATAATGATGCCAATTTTGCTATTATCGAAGCAGATATTTCGAAGCCAGGGGAGATGCATGCACTGGAAGAAATGATTTCTCCAACGCTTGGAATTTATACAGGGATCGGGAAAACATATGCTGATAACTTTTCATCTGAAAAAGAGCAACACAAGGAGCACTTAAAACTGTTCAAACATGCTAACATTTGCTTTGCGCTGGAAGAACAGGCGAGTCCGTTACGGAGAAATAAAATCAATGCAGACCTTACGACCATTGAGCAATGGAAAGATTACGGAATCTATGATTTTACCTTCCCGAAGAATGCGGCTCTCGTGCTTCATGTAGCAGATTTTCTG
>CAJXMN010000029.1 GCA_913056215.1 uncultured Flavobacteriales bacterium
TGCTGAAGATAGGTGCTAAAAAATACGGTATTACATCCGATAAACTCACCGTTACGCCGATTGGTGTTTTTTGCGATGATCTATTTTATCCTTTTCATTCGGCCGAAGAGACGGTGCATGTAATGTACGCCCTGAATAATCCGGCAATGCACGTTATCAAAGAAGACGAGGAAAAATTGAGGGAAAATATTATTCAACCACTCGCCACCATTTTCGAAATCGAATTTAAACAACTTCAAAAGGTGAAAAAAACCAGGGAACAAGTGGATGTCGAAAAACAAATCTATTTATCTGATCTAGAAGAAAAATTCCTCGTACTTCGACCGATGATGAACTATGGCGATCAGATTGTACAGCCCGGAAGTAATGAAAAATTATGGGCAGACAACAAGGGTTTCAAACATATTGAAAGACACGTTGACGAAGAAGAAGATTTCTTGAACTTATTGAGCAGCCTGCACCCGAATTTTAAACACCAGCGGAATTTTTTCTACCTTTCACTGGAAGAAGCCCTCGAATCAATGTGGATCATGGAGACCATTGATAAGCTCCGCGACAAGTCTATTGCTGTTTTAGGACTCAACAAGTTATCCTCGATTCGATACAATCTCAACAAGCCCAGTTTTTCAATGAACCTCAGTTCGGGGGCTGATTGGTTTGACATGAATGTGGAGCTAAAATATGGTGACGAAACAGCTGATTTAAAAAGTTTACAGAAAGCCATTCTTAAAAAAAGTAATTACGTTGAACTCAGCGATGGGTCCAAAGGTATTATTCCAAAAGAATGGGTTGAGAAGTATAAAAAATATTTCAAATTCGGACGGGTGCAACATGACAAAATTGAAATTTCGAATTATCAATTCAACATCATTGACGAATTGTACGAGGACTTAACGACAAAACCGACGTTTCTGGAAGAACTCTACGAAAAGAAAAAGCGGCTGCAAAACTTATCAGAAATCAAAAATATTCGTAAGCCCAGTGGACTCAAAGCTCAGCTGCGACCCTACCAAAAAGAAGGGCTGAACTGGCTTGTTTTTCTCCACAACAACAAGTTGGGCGGTTGTCTCGCGGATGATATGGGACTCGGAAAAACAATTCAGACCATTGCTTTTTTACTGTACCTCAAAAGCAAAACAGATGTCGAAGCCCATAAACCGTCACTTATTATAGCACCGACTTCCCTCATGTTCAATTGGCAAGCGGAAATCGAAAAATTTGCTCCAACATTGAAAACACTCGTATACGCTGGAACTCAAAGAAAATCACTGCGCGACTCCTTCAGCGATCACGATATTATTTTAACGACGTATGGGTCATTGACAAAAGACATTGCTTTCCATAAGGATAATTACTATTTGTATGTCATTTTGGACGAAAGTCAAGCGATAAAAAACCCCCAATCCCTGCGTTTTAAAGCTGTGCGTTTGCTGCGAAGTGAGAATCGATTGGCATTGACTGGTACACCGATAGAAAACAATACGTTCGATCTATACAGTCAGTTTAACTTTTTGAACCCCGGAATTTTCGGGAGTGTCAAGCATTTTCGTTCTACTTTTTCCGATGCCATTGATAAAGAACAGGATCCCGAAACTTCAGATTTACTGGCGCGCATAATTGATCCATTTATTTTACGACGCACAAAGGATCAGGTCGCCCGTGAGCTTCCTGCCAAGACAGAGTCCGTATTATATTGCGACATGGGAAAACACCAACGCAACGTTTACGACGAATTTAAAAAGTATTTTCGCGAACAAATCAACCGCCAGATTGAAGAAGATGGAGTCAATAAATCACAGATGTACATTTTACAAGGACTCACCAAACTGCGTCAAATCTGTAATTCTACGGCTCTCGCTGATCGAGAAAAGGATTATGGTAACGAATCAGCCAAACTGGATGAACTCGTGCGTCAGCTCAAGGAAAAAGTGAATAACCACAAGGTTTTGGTTTTTTCGCAATTTGTAGGCATGTTGAATCTTGTAAAAGAACGGCTCGTTCAGGAAGCTATTCATTTTGAATACCTGGATGGTAAAACAGGTAATCGCGAACAAAAGGTCAACAATTTTCAGAAAAATGATCTCATTCGCGTCTTTCTAATTAGTTTAAAAGCCGGGGGGACGGGACTGAACCTCACCGAAGCCGACTACGTTTACCTCATTGATCCGTGGTGGAATCCAGCCGTAGAAAGTCAGGCGATTGACCGCTGTTATCGCATTGGACAAAATAAAAAAGTAATGGCCTACCGCATGATTTGCAAAGGAACGATCGAAGAGAAAATTGTGAAACTTCAGGACAAGAAAAAAACCATTGCGAGTGATGTTATTCAGGTGGATCAGAAGAAAAAATCTTTCAATAAAGAGGAGGTCGCACAACTTTTTGATTAAAAGCAAATTTTTTAAAAGGGAGACCTGATTCGGTATAAACCGCAAGAAGTAGCAAACCCAATATTTCATATACCATGCTGTAGTAGATAAAACACATCCACTATTTCTTGCTCCTCCTCTGTTTTTCTAACATTTCTCGTGAAAAAGTTTATTTTTATGCTTTCACATGAAAGAGACGCGTTTCATATCGGAAAACAAGAATAAATGGGCGAAATTTGAACGTTCGCGCCACAGCAGTGAAACGGACCCAGACGATACGCGGAAGCTTTACACAGAAATCAACAATGATCTGAGTTATGCACAAACTTTTTATAAAAAAAGAACTGTTCGTGCATATCTCAATTACCTGGCTCAGGAGGCGCATCGCCGACTCTACAGACAAAAGAAAGAACCTTTTGGTAGTGTATGGAGTGCATGGACTATAGAAATTCCACTGGCGATATACCGCGCACGGAAAAATTTACTTTTTGCATTGGTACTTTTTCTTGTTTATGCTGTTATTGGTGCTTTTTCTACCCACCAAGACGTTGATTTTGCGCGATCCATTCTCGGGAGTAATTATATCAACATCACCGAGGAAAACATCTCCAGTGGTGATCCTCTCGGTATATATGGTACAGGCGGACAGGGCTCCATGTTTGTACAAATCACCTTAAACAATATCAAGGTGGCACTGATGTGTTTCTTTGGTGGCATTTTGTTTTCGTTGGGCACTCATGTTATCCTCTTTAATAACGCCGTAATGGTGGGTGTATTTCAATACTTTTTTAAACTAAAAGGGCTGCTACTCACATCCTTCCTCACCATCTGGATACACGGTGCTTTCGAAATATCAGCGATTGTCATTGCTTCAGGAGCAGGTTTTACATTGGGACACGGTCTATTATTCCCCGGAAGTTATACGCGCCTGCAAGCTTTACAAATGAGTGGAATGCGCGGCATTCGGATCATGCTTTCGCTCATACCCATCTTTATCATTGCCGGTTTTTTAGAAAGTTTTGTAACCCGGAATTATCAGATCCTCCCCGAATGGTCAAAATGGCTAATCGTGTTATTTTCTTTTGGGTTGGTCCTGTTTTATTATGTAGTCTACCCTTTACTCGTAGCGCGAAAATACCCTGAAAAAATTCATGAAACCCCTAAGGCTGAACCCTTTAAAAAACAACGTTTCAATCTCCACAAAATTCGTAAAAACACCGAGGTCCTGCGCGACACTTTTCAGCATTTCAGAGGACAATTCTACTCGTTCTGGAGAATTACCGGACCTTATATCGTGCCCTCAATAGCGCTCATTGCCATTTATCAAAACGTAATGCATTGGAAAGATCTGCAAAGTTTCTACTACTTTGACTGGGCAACACAATGCTCTATTTTATTTGGAAACCCGTATTCACAGGTATTTAATGGTACATCCGATATCATTGTCTCGTTTCTCTGGCTGATTCCGCTCACATTTTGTGGCGCAGGAGTTTTTTATACCTTCGATCGCTCGAGAAAAGAACAATCTCCTCGCGAATTTCTCCACTTTCTGCGACAAAAGGGTGGTTTCATTTTATTAGGTTTAATACCGCTTCATCTCGTTTTCTTTTTTGTACCCTATTATTTTCAAATACCGTTGATCTTTTTATTGCCTCTACTCCTTTTGTTACCGGCAAGTGCAGGTTATTCCATAGACAAAAACAAGCTGACAGAAGGATTTAATTTCGGGGCGAAACACTGGACTAACGGATTTGTTACATTGTTAGTGCTCTCGCTTGGCGTGTTTTTTATGGCCCAGCCATTTGGCTTTGTCTTATCAATTCACGAAAACGCGGGCACTCCAATCATGCGCGATGTATTAGATTGGTTCCTCGATTTTTTACAACCCATACTCCTGGAAGTCACAGATTATCATACAGCGATAATCAACTTAATTCGACAGCTGATCTATTTAGCATTTTTCATCATCCTTCTTCCGCTATATTTTATTGCTTCCTCATTTATCTATTTTTCCGCACGCGAAGAAATACAGGCAACAGGACTTTATCAGCAATTTAAGCAGTTTGGTAAGCGTAGTAAAACACAAGAATCATCAGCGGATTATGAATAGCAAGGCCACTCTAAATAGCGCCATTCTCATTGCACTGTTGATCCTTTGCCCTACGCTTCTTGCCCAACAAAACGATCCTGTCGATGAACGGTGGAATCAAATGGAAGAGCGCATCAATTACGAACGCTCCAGTCAACCTAAAGGACCTTCGAACGATCACTACTATCCACCGAAATTATTGGATGAACCCCAATCTACTGGTACTGGAAACCAACCATTTTCAACATCCGGACCTTCAGAAGAAAAAATCAAATATTCCCGCGAAAAACGCTACAATGAAGGAGACGGCAAAGGGGTAAAAAAACACATTAAAGATGGAACAGACGATGAACTGGAAGATCTCAATACACCGGATGCCGAAGCGCCGGAGTATCAATCACCGGAATGGGAAAGCGATGGTTTTGAGCAGGGCGACGGAAGCTTTTGGAAAGTTCTTTTTATAATTATAGGGGTTCTTTTACTGGCCTTAATCCTGTATCAGTTATTTTTCAAAAATAAAGGGAAACCCGAACAAAAAGTTGCGAATCCCCAGAACTATCATAATCATGAGGACGTCAACCCGGAACAAATTCAACAATCACAACTCGAATCTGATCTTGAAAAAGCCTGTCAAGAAAAAAATTACCGATTGGCTACACGTATCTTATATACCTCACTTTTAAAATCTTTTATCCAAAATAATTGGATCACCTGGGAAAAAAAGAAAACCAACTATCAGTACTTATTGGAATTCAGAGCACAAAAGGAGCGTTCTAATTTCGAGACAAGTATTCGTCTTTTCGAATGGGTCTGGTATGGGAAACATGAGCCCGCAGCAAGGGAATTTGATCAAATACGTCGCTTCTATGAGGGCTTCTTAAACCGTATCGATAATGAATAATAAGCGGCTCATAGCGATGATATCGACCATTGTGGTGGTCAGTCTGTTGTTGGTATTCTTTCTCAACTCGGAAGGTTCAGATCAAACCGAGAACACCTCTAATCCAGAACCCCCGTACACCTCAAAAAAATGGGAGCCAAAATTAAAGTTAGATAACAGAGATCCTTATGGTCTCTATGTCATGAGTCAACTACTCACTGCAGACTCTTCGATTACTGCATTTAATGAGTTTACCGACTACCGCTTGCTGGACTCGCTCTCCATGCTAGATTCTTCGCTCTATATGTACGTGGGTATTGACTTCACCTTAACCAACGATGAAATGGACATCTTGCTGGAAGGTGTTGCACGAGGCAATGACTTCTTCTTAAGCGTTGAACACATACCCTACAACTTCCTGGAAAAAACGTTTGATGGGAGTCCATTGACCTTTAACGCCGCTGAAAAAGCAGTGTACACAGTCGATGGGGATTCGTACCCCATGTACTACATATACGAACAAGATACATTAACCGAGCAATGGGATTTACTTCATCAGGACTTTGGTTATAAAGAAGTACTGACAACAACTTTTGATCACCCCGTTTATGTCAAATTTGAATGGGGAAAAGGACACATCTTCATGCACATGAATCCCGTTACTTTTACAAACACTCAACTTCTGCGTCAACCAGGGAAAGATTATTTTAAATCGGTCGTTTCCACATTTGAACATTCACGCATACAGTGGTTGACTTTTGCTCGCTATGAACCTGTACCTTACGACATCGATGCCTCTCAAACGCCAGGCAATGAAAACATACTTTCTGAACTCTTCAAATTTACAGCTTTTCGATGGGCCTTCATACTGGCTATCATTGGCATCATTTTGTACTTTGTTTTTCGCAGTAAACGGCGAAGACCAATTATTCCAGCGGTTTCAACGTCCAGCAATGACGGTTTTTCCTACGTGGATACACTCGCGGGGATTTATTATGAAAAAGCAGCGGCCTCAAAAGTTTTGAAAATGATGCGCAAGAACTTTTACGACGCCGTAGAACGGCACTTTTATATCGACCTTGCTCACCGTAAGAACCAGCGACCCGTCGTCTCCCTCGCCCAAAAATCAGGCGTTCCACTTAAAAAGATTGAACGCCTTTTATCGCTACTGGAGAAAGAAGCGACCATCGCAGGCAATTATCTATCACAGGTTAACCGTCTACAGCGCGAATTTTACATTTTCTCTGGAATATGGGGAGATGATGTTATAGCACAGCTCGCACAACAAGATATTCAAATTTATCGTTCCAAATCACAATCCACAGGAGTACTTGTTTCAGGTATTTTAATCATTATTTTTGGATTCATCTTTTTATCTTTAGGAATTGGCTGGGGTGTACTACTTTGGCCAGCAGGTATTTTTATTATTATCGTTGCCACCCGCATGATGCGACAACCGATTTTAATATTGCGCGAACATGAAATCGCCTACAAACCAGTGCTGGGTACTCCTATAACGTTGAATAAAAAGGATATTTCCTCGGTTCTTCAAGACGGAGGGATCATCAAGATATACGCCAATCAACAGAAAATTATACTCAATTTAAATACGATAGAAGACGCCTATCACCAAACAATTAAAGCATTAAAAACAAAGTAATTTCTCAAGTTATGGAAGAAGATCACGAAAAATACCAACCCGGCGAGCAACGCGAAGAAAATGAAAAATCTACGGAAGAGCAGTCCGCATCACCACAAAAGGCGGCTGATCAAGCCCAGGAAAACGAGCTTCCCGAAGCCGCATCAAATGAAGAAATTATTTGGCTCTCACAAAAAGTGAATGCCATCCGACAAAAAATGGGAGACTATATCGTTGGTCAGGAAGCTATGGTCGATCTCATCATGATTGGTATATTCTCCTCGGGACACATTTTACTAGAAGGAGTACCCGGGGTCGCCAAAACATTATCGGCAAAAGTGATGTCACAAGCGCTGGACATTGATTTTTCACGTATCCAGTTCACTCCCGACTTGATGCCGGCCGATGTCATAGGCACCTCTGTATTTAACATGAAAGAAGCTACTTTTTCCTTCAAAAAAGGCCCTATTTTTTCGAATGTTGTATTGATAGATGAAATCAATCGCGCCCCCGCTAAAACGCAGGCTGCTCTGTTTGAAGTAATGGAAGAACGCCAAATCACCTATGATGGAGCTCTCTACAAAATGGAATTTCCTTTTTTGGTTATTGCGACGCAAAATCCGATTGAACAAGAGGGAACTTACAGCTTACCGGAAGCTCAATTGGATCGCTTTCTTTTCAAGATTAATCTCAACTATCCAAGTTTTGATGATGAAGTGCAGATCTTACACCGCTACAAGGATAATATTCGAACACCCGATTTAAAAGAAATTGAGTCGGTTTTAACAGCCAAGGATATTCGCCGCATACAGGAACTTATACAAGAAGTTGTTATCGAGGACGATCTGGTGACATACATCGCTCAGTTGGTTGACAAAACGCGCAATCACGGAAAAATTTATCTGGGGGCTTCTCCACGGGCTTCTTTGGCGTTACTTAAAAGTTCTAAAGCAATGGCAGCAATTCGCGGACGTTCTTTCGTCACACCAGACGACATTCAATTCGTTACACCACATGTGCTCAATCATCGCCTTATACTAACACCCGATGCTGAGATGGAAGGAATGACCACACTGAGCCTTATCGAAACAATTATAGAAGAAGTAGAAGTGCCTCGCTAGACATGTTCAAATCAATTTACATATCGCGTGGATTTTTTCTGGGATGGGGTATCTGTACAGTACTGATATTATTGGGCTACTATTATAACTGGATGTTGTATGTCGGCCAGTTTGGGTTCATTCTACTGCTTACCCTTACGGTATTGGATATCCTGATTTTATACGGTGCCCACAAACACGTCTCACTGCTCCGCAATATACCGCAACGGCTGGATCTCGGCGACACCGCCAACATCACCCTGGTTGCCAACAATAAAAGTATCCAACCCTTGCGCATCACTCTTTATGATTCACCTCCGCACGAAATGCAGGCGCGCGATCTATGGTTTCATCATTTGCTGATGCCTCAACAAGAGCAAGTTTTCAATTACGATTTCATCCCTCACCATCGCGGCACATACGAATGGGGGACCACGATTATCTATATTCGGTCTTTTTTGAGTTTGACGCAGCGAAAAATTGAGTTTTCGAAACATGAAACGTCCACTGCTTATCCTTCTATACAGCAGATGAAACGCTTCGATTTTATTTTATTTAATCAACAAAACCTCGAATTGGGCATCAAAAAGATCAGGCGTTTGGGGCACAACAATGAATTTGAGCAAATAAAAAACTACGTGCAGGGTGATGATATTCGCACGATTAACTGGAAAGCCACCTCTCGTCGTTCTGAGTTAATGGTCAATCAATACCAGGCACAACGCACACAAGCTGTTTTCTCGATTATTGACAAATCGCGGGCTATGGAACACCAATTTGAAGGTTTGACACTGTTGGATCATGCCATTAATACCACATTGGTCTTTTCAAATATCGCCCTGAGAAAAGGAGATAAAGTGGGGTTATTCACTTTTTCAGATAAACTGGGGTCACAGCTTCCGGCGCAAAAAGGAGGGCGTCAGTTACAACGTATTCTCGACGTGCTGCATGCCCAACAAACACATTTTCTCGAATCGAATTTTTCCTTGCTCACGCAACGCGTCATGAAAAAAATCCCTTCGCGTTCCCTGCTAATGATTTATACCAATTTCGAGACCGAATTAGCGATGCGAAGAGCTTTACCCATGTTACGACAACTGAATAAAAAATTCGTCGTCGTCATCGTTTTCTTTGAAAACACTACACTTCAGTCCATTGCGACGCGAGAACCTTCTACAGAACGTGATATTTATTTGTCAACGCTTGCTGAGGATGTGATTAACATCAAGCGAAGGATAGCTAAAGAACTCAATAGGAATGGTATACAAACCGTTTTAACGAAGCCCGATCAGCTTTCCGTCAATACATTAAACAAATACCTGGAGCTCAAATCGAAGGGGTTGATTTGATTCGGATCAACGTCACCAAACATATAATGACATTACCCATTTAGGTCGTAAAAAACCCGCAAAATCAAGATGTATATTTTAAGTTGCCCCAGAAAATGCTTACGAACAGCTTACCGAATATCAATTGGGAAATGGTAAAATGTCTTCTGTAACCTACGATGACCTTGGATTCCCGGATAATTATTACACCAATGGAGTACAAGACCTTTCCATGGATTTTGACGATGAAACGGGCAATCTCCTCTCAAGAACTGATCATTTGAAGGGACAGGAAGAGACATTTGATTACGACCAAACCGATCGATTCACCAAGGCTCAGGTAGAAAACCTGAACACCAACACGATGCAAACTCCGTTAGAAACTTCCTATCAAAACAATGGCAACATTGCATCAAAATCCGATGCGGGAGAGTACACGTATGACAACAACAAACCCAACGCAGTAGTCAATATCGAATCAAACAATACTACATTGCCAACCATGACCCAAAATGTTTCGTATACACAATTTGACAGACCCGCTTCCCTTCAGGAAGGAAATAAACAGTTGGTAATGCATTACAATGCAGCACAAAACAGGATAAAAACCGAGCACTACGAAAATAGTACACTGGTGCAAACCAAGCTGTTTTTTGGTCGTTACGAAGAAGTGACGGAAAACGGCACAACACAAAAATTCATTATCTGCCCGTACCCAGGGGAAGCGCAGTGCTCATCGAAGAAAACGGCAATCAGGTAGTGCGCTATTTGTACAAAGACCATCTCGGTTCTCCTGTTGCAGTTACCTATGAACAAGGAAACGTGATTGTCGAACAAAATTTCGACGCCTGGGGAAGAAGAAGAGATCCTTCAGATTGGACGTATACATCTACCACAAATGAACCAAAATGGTTAAGAGGATATACAGGACATGAAATGCTCGATGAATTTGGATTGATCAACATGAACAACCGCCTCTACGACCCACGAGTCGGAAGAATGCTGTCTGTGGATAACTACGTACAGGATGACAACTCTTCTCAGGCGTACAACCGATACAGTTATGCGTTGAACAATCCGTTGAAGTACAGAGATCCGAATGGGGAGATTATTGCCTTCACCGATTTTGGGTATGAATTATGGAAATACGTCTCTCCTGTCGCCATAAAAATCAACATTAACTTCAACGCAGATGACTCCAGAATCGGGTTCGATACTTCGTTTGGTGTTCCACAGATGTTTGCGCTTCATATAAGAGGTCAATTAGGGCTTTCTTACCACTTTAATACAAAGTATAATGACTACTCAGGCTGGGAAGGACGTTATGGATTTGAAACAGGAATCACAATAGGAGCCTTTCAAATAAAATCTGCCATGACCTATTACGATTTTGAGGGAAGCAAGTTTGATCAGCGCACCAACACCCTCACGATAGGAACTCCAGTCGTCAATTTCAAGTACGAAAACGATTATATGTTCTTTTTACCCGCAGATGAAGGAGACCGCTACCGCACCGCAGCAGCTCGGCTTTCTGTTGGATATGTAAATGTTGGGTTTAATTTGTATACAGGTGATCCTGGGTTGGATGTAGATGATAGAAAAAGTATTGAAATTAATGGGCAGGATACATACATTGAAAACGATTTTGGCGACGACCCCGATGAATTCCGCTACGGTGGACTTTATGCAGGTGTTGGAGGATTGCAGTTGGGTGTCAATTCAGAGGGTGTGCGTCACGCGATTCAGAATGTATTCGCTCATGATATCATGTACAATGTCGTCAAGGGCAAAAAACTACCGCATTTCGCAATCGACAAAAGCAAAAACCCCACACGGTTTCACTGGAATATTGGAACGGGAACGGGAAATACGTTATGGTAAAAAAATAGAAAGATGAAATTATTAATAATAGTATCTATTGTGTGGTTTGCAGTTTCTTGTGAGAAACCACTATTTAATGATGATGAGTTGTCATTGCCGAAAGAAAATTACAATGGAAATCAGTTAAAGGTAAATGGTTATTACTATTACCCCTATCAAGTCAGTGATGGATCTACAAATAATGATGTTTATTTTATTTATAGAAATGGCGTTATATTATACGGTAGCACTGTTCCTAACGATATGCTCATAGATAAAGAACAAGAATACATGAATGGTTCTTTCAAAAGTTTTGCAAAAGATATAAAGTATTATTGGGGTCGGCTTATTATTGAAGGTTCTACCATAAAGTTCGAAAGGTGGTACCCAAGTTCAGGTGGACCTCTAAGGGCGGGTGTTCGTGAAGGAACGATACTCAACGACACGACTTTCCATATCACCGAGAGTTATCGTTTACAGGATGGCGAAAAACAAGATGTTAAAGAACGGGACGAAACCTACCACTTCAAAGCCTTATCCCCGAAACCCGATAGTACCAATGAGTTTACGCATTAAATGGAGGTACCAAGAGTAAAAAGACATGGTAGAGTAAGGGATGAGCGTTCTACAGAGCTTTCTTACCCTTCAATTAAATATCAAAGAAACGGCACTTTTTTATCTTTATTGCCAAAACATAGTTTTTCACTATATTTGTATTAAAACAAGATTATCGCCAATAAAACATTACATATCAACAGTCTCAAAGAAAAATTTTCTGATCAACAAAAAATATCTATTCAGGATATTATTAACTTCTATAAGCAATTCGAAAAGCAAGTAAAGCGATCAACAATAGAATGGAGAATCTATAAATTGAATCAAGAAGGTATCTTACACAGAGTTTCCAGAGGCATCTATTCACTCTCACCAAAAGAAAAGAAACAATACACACCTGAGGTCAATCGATCCATTAAGAACCTCGCAGGTATAGTTCAGAATACGTTTCCCTACATTGATACTTGCGTTTGGTCAACAAAATGGGTCAATGAATTTATGCTGCATCAACCTGGTCGTTTCTATACAATACTCGAAATTGAAAAGGATGCGATGGAATCCGTATTTTATGAACTCTCAAATCAAAGAAAAGAAGTGTTTTTAGATCCTTCAGAAGAAATAATAAACAAGTACATAATTAACGCAAAAGAGCCAATTATAATCACACGACTAATAACAGAAGCACCCACGAGCAAAACAAACAATGTAATCACAACAACATTGGAAAAAATGCTAGTAGATCTTATATGTGATCCCGATCTATATGGAACCTACCAAGGTGCCGAAATGAAACGCATATACAATACAGCATTTGAAAGATATCATGTAAACGAATCTAAGATGTTACGCTACGCAAGTCGCAGAACAAAAAAGGAAGAAGTAAAAAAACTAATGAATAATGTAAAAGATCGGCAATAAAACACCATAACTGCCAAATCATAGAAAAATGATAAATAAAGATTCACTTAAAATAGAATGGATAACCGAAACTGCCAAAAAGCACAAATCCGATCCTATATTGGTCGAAAAGGTAGTGCGTGCGCTTTATCTCTTAGAACAACTCAAGAAAAGTAACCTTGACTTTATTTTTAAAGGAGGAACTGCACTAATGTTACTACTTCCAGAACCAAAAAGATTTTCAATTGACATAGATATCACCATTTCAGAAAAACCAAAGAATATTGAAAGCATTTTTGATAGTATCATCCGCAATTCGAATTTTATTGAATTCAAAGAAGATGAAAGAGAAGTTCATGCAGATATAGAAAAATCACATTATAAATTTTATTACAAGTCAGAAACAAATACTAGAGAAGAATCAGAATATATCTTACTAGATATTCTATACGAAGACAGCCATTACGGAGAACATCTATCTCAAATAGAAATAGAATCACCTTTTGTAAAAACAGAAGATAAAAACACACAGGTAACTGTACCAATACCTGAAGCAATCTTAGGAGATAAACTAACAGCATTTGCTCCAAACACAACAGGAGTTCCTTATGATCGTGAAAAAGAAGTAGAAATCATCAAGCAGTTATTTGACGTAGGCCATTTGTTTGACATGATCAAAAACATAGACACAGTTTCAACAGTCTTCAACCAATTTGCCAAAACCGAAATATCCTACCGCAATCTAGATGCAAATCCGGAAGATGTACTAAATGACATCCTGGAAACAGCCATAGTTCTTGCAACAAGAGGAAAAGTCGGAAACGGAAATTTCAAAGAACTGCAAACAGGCATACAAAACATAAAAAACTACATCTTCTCCGAAAACTTCCACATTGAGCGCGCCATGATACCAGCCGCAAAAGCAGCATACCTTTCCGCCATCCTTCTATCTGAAACAAAAGAAATCTGTCGGTTCAACACTCCACTGGAATTAGCAAACTGGACAATACAACAACCCTTCGAAACCCGATTAAATAAGCTAAAGAAGACGAATCCTGAAGCATTTTTTTATTGGTATGAAACGTTCATTATACGCTCCAATTTTAGGAAGGTGAGTTAGTAAATTTATAGCTGTTATGATAAAAAAATAAAAAGATGAAGTTATTAATAGTTTTATCAATAGGAATGTTTGTTTTTTCATGCGAGAAGCCTCTGTTTAAGGATGATGAATTGTCGTTGCCCAAACAAAACTTCACTAGTAATCAACTGAAAATAAATGGTTATTATTACAATGAGTTTAGTGCTTCTGATAACGTTGTATATATAAGAAATTACTTTTTTTATCAAAATGGGGTTGTACTGGATGGTAATGCGTATAAAAAAAATGACCTGGAAGATAAAGAAAAGAGTTATAAAAACGGATCTTACTATATTAATTCAAAAGACACAAAGTATAATTGGGGTATTTTTGTTATCGAGGGTACTACCATCAAGTTTGAAAAATGGCACCCCAGTTCTGGCGGTCCGCTCCGTGCATACATAGAAGAAGGTGAGGTGTTAAATGATACTACATTTCACATATCCAAGAGTTATCGCATTCAAAATGCCTCTAAAAAAGATGAAAAAACAAGGGATCGCACCTTCCACTTCAAAGCCTTATCCCCTAAACCCGATAGCACCAATGAGTTTACGCATTAAAAGGGGATCCAGCTATCAAGTATGAAATGTCGCGGTAAAAAGCCAAGAAGATAAAGTCTGAAAAGACGAATAAACTGTACGAAGGAAAACATGGAGCTAGCTCCATCGGGCAATTTCGCTACTCGTCAGTCGTCTTCGCAAGCCGTATTTGTTCTTTTTTGGCAATAAATAGACCATTTTACTCAAACAGCGGACATGCACTTTTCGAACGCGGTCCTCTTCTGCAACCCGTATAATGCAGTGATAACTCGTGTGTGTGAAACTGTCCTCCTCGCATAGCTGAAGTAATAAAATCGAAACTATAACCCACTGAAAACTGTTGAATATTGACCTTAAAAAGTGCGATGAAGGCATCCTTATTGCGATAGCCCAGCCCTACCATAAAATTATTTTGAAAATCTAACATCGCGTTAATATCAACACTGAGGGGACCAGCGGGAGGAATACGCAATAGCAACCCAGGCAACAATGTATTTCCATTTTCAAACGAAAAGCGCGTTCCAGCCTGGAGCTTGGTATGAAGACGAAAGCGCGAAGCAAATCCAATTTCATCCCATTGATTTTTTGCCAGCTGATCAATACTTGCTCCCGCATAAAAGTTTTCGGAATTATACCACGCTCCCAACCCCAGCAGTGGAAACAAAAAACTATTACCTGATTGCGTTACAGCAGGATCAGGGTCTATGGTCGTCGATTGAGTCTGATCAAAACCAAACTGTTGAATGCCTCCAGAGATACCAAAACTCAATCGTTGATCCCTGTCGATGGGAAAATGCATGGCGTAAGCCACAGTAACGGAAAAATTGTTAAAGCTTCCGAATGCGTCCCTTTCTATTTTCCCACCCAGACCGTGAAAAGAGCTATTCAACCGTTTTCTTTTCTTCGAAAGTGGTGCATTAATAGTAAAAAGCCCACTCTGCGGCGCTCCTTCAATTCCCAGCCATTGTGTTCTATATGCCGTGCGCACATCCAGACAGCGTTTGACACCAGCCAGGGCAGGGTTGATCGCGAACTGATTAAAGGACCATTGGGAATATTGCGCTATTTGCTGGCTCCAACTAGCCGAGACCATCAAAAAACTGATAATGAGCGTTAAAAGATATTTCATTTTATAAGCGTTACAGTTCCTTTAATTGGTTCTTCAAAATCGTCACTTCGCAAATCAATCACGTAAAAATAGGCAGAGGGAGCTAAAGGCTTACCCGATTTAGAATTCCCCTCCCAACGTTTGCTTTGCGTGTAACCCGTACTCTGAAAAACCAGTTGTCCCCATCGTGTAAATATACGAACATCACAATCTGGAAACTTCTCTATTCCAACAATTTCCCATGTATCGTTAATACCGTCTCCATTGGGTGAAAATGTATTGGCAATCTCTAGTTGCGCTTTCAAAGTAACCACCATTTCGTCGGTAATCGTACATGTACCGTTATCTCCTGTCAAAAAATAAGTCGTTGTTTCTTGAGGCTGAACGACAGGATTTATCAAGTTGGGGTTATTCATGCCTACTGCCGGACTCCATTCTACGTCATTGACTTCCGAAGAGGCCTGCAATTGGATACTGCTGCCTTCATCCACCGTTAAATCGGGACCAGCATCCAGTTCAAAGTCGAGCACTTCCATTTGAACCACGTTACTCTCGACGGTCACAGGACAGTCCGAACTATCATAGCAGGTTATTTCCGCTGCTAATTGGTCGCCATCATTAATTTCATTTGTAATCATTTCCCCTGCCGCCGTTTGCGTGTAAAGCGTATCGTTGACAAACCAGGAAAAAGTTGAAGAATCACTACAGGCTTGAGTAGTCGCATAAAAAGTAGCCTGATTACCCCTACAAATCGTCGTTTCATCAGCACTAATTGCCACCGATGGATTGCGCTCAACACCGGTACCGGAAAGTAGCAAGTCAAAATTAGCCTCGGCAGCACTACTGGCGCCCATAGCTCCATTAACGACCAAATAATAGGTCTCACCAGCCGGCAGGCCATTGGCAGTCAGTGTAAAAGGTCCATTCGATCCCGCCTCACAATTGGAAATCAAATTATACGAAGAGGCCACACAGGGAACTGGTGCTTGAATGACGGCAGCCTGCAAGTCCGTTCCTTGACCTGCCTGGTTCTCAAACTGAAGGTTACTAAAATCGATTTGCACGTCGCCCCCTGTCATATTGGTATTAAAAGTAAACCAAACTGTATTTTGTCCCGAAAAACAGAAATTAAAATCGTCCTCACAATTATTACAAAGGGTGCTTGTTGCATCGATATTCCCCGCTGTCTGGGGTACAGCCGGACAAAGCGATCGCGCAAAATTACAGTTATCATTACCCGGTTGCGCACAAACCATGTTAACGCACAACAGTGCCGTAAACAAAATCAATAAAGGACCCCCCTTTTTCATCATTTTTAGCTCTTCTCTACTTGAATCAACGAACGAAAATACAATTTATTTATCGCCTGTCATAGCAAAAAGTCGCAACTTCATTCGCTAATAGTTTAGCTTCGAGATTATTTCTGATTTAATCCATTTGCATTTACAAAATTATGGCTCTATTTTAGCCGATTGGTTGTTTGGCACAAAAACTGTATAAGGTGCTATTAGAAAATCTGATACTATGAAGAAATTTTTACTGCTATCCGCATTATTTTTAGGTTTTGCATCATCGCTTTTAGCACAGCGTTTTGATTATGATAAGAATTCTAAACTATTCATCGGACTTAACATTGGCCGTACATGGCATACATCTGATGTTCAAAATGTTACCGATCGCTTTCCGCTAGGTGCGGGCTTAATTATAGGAGGTTCCATCAATCAGGATTATGGAAACACCTTTGCCTTTGATGTTCGGTTTAGATATTTAGGTGGAAACTGGTATGGTTTGGATACTGATACTACTGGAGCTATCAGTAATAATCAAGCCGTAAGTGATGTTTATGACACTACGGGTTATGCCGTTCAGAATTTCAAGGCTACTCAACACCGTTTATCACTGGAACTTGCAATACATGCGAACCGGTTCCGTGAAAGAACGGGCATTGACCCTTACATTTTTGCAGGTATTGGTATTACAGCAACGCAAACAAAAGGTGATTTAACGAATCAAGGCGGTATTTATGATTATTCCTCCAATACTTCCGGTAGTCAAATCGTGGAAGACTATGAAACGCCGCTCGATAAAAATAGCGCTGGAGATCCCTACGACGATGTCGAATTTGAAAATAATTATTTGCCAAGTATTGGCGTTGGTTTAGGGTACTATTTTAACAGTCGCTTTTCGATCGGATTGGAACACAAATCAACATTTTTCACAAACGATTATTTTGACGGCACAACGCTCAATCAATCCGGGCAAACAAGTGATTTTAAAAACGATATTTATCACTACACCAGCGTCTACTTCAGATGGTATTTTAAAAACAGTGCAAACAATGAAACGGTTACTCCCGAGGATGACCCTTCAGATATCAACAATTATACTGACAACCCGCCACGTAAGCAGCCTCCAAAAGTTCGCTTCACAGACCCATCGAGTAGTCCAAAAACTGTAAATACGTTAAATTATACACTAAGAGCAGACATTAATCATGTGAATAGCTCCAATGACGTTGTTTTCTCACAGGATGGTTCGGTGAACCACAACTTCACTTTTAACACCATGACCAATCAGTTTCAAAGTACTGTACAATTAAAACCTGGACAGAATATCTTTAAACTAAGAGGAGTAAATTCGGTTGGAAAAGATGAAGATCAAACGATTATCGTGTACAAACGAGACGATCGCGATCCTGAAACACCACCTGTTGTGAACATTACAGACCCTGGACAAAGTCCGCATACGGTCAATCAAAACCAGTACAAGGTAATTGCTGACATTCAACATATTTCAAACAAGCAACAACTCAATGTTACCTTTAACGGTCAAGCTTTGACCAACTACAACTTTTCTCAATACGGAACGCAAAACTTTAATGCAGCGTTGACACTGAATTACGGTGTTAATACGCTAAAAATTGTTGGTACGAATAATGACGGCAGCGATAGCGATGAGACGACGATTATCTATAAACGTGCACCTGTGGAACAACCTCCACTAGTGGATTTTACAAATCCATCACAAAATATCACAGTAAATTCCAGTCAATTCAATCTGGAAGCTTCTGTGCAACACGTATCTGGCAGAAATAATGTGAGCTTTTCACAAAACGGCAATAGCAACAATAACTTTTCATTCAATGCGAATGATGACTCCTTTTCTTCCAATGTTATTTTAACACCAGGTAGCAACATATTTCAGCTTGTAGGAACGAACAGTGCAGGTTCTGATCAGGCTACAGTAGTTATTAATTACAATATTGAAGAACCTCAACCGCCGATTGTTTCGATAATAAACCCACCAAATAAACCACATATTACGAATTCACATGCACAACCTTTCAAAGCAAGTGTGCTCAATGTAACCAGTAAAAGTCAGGTTGACTTTACGCTTAACGGTTCAAGCTTCAACAATTTTAACTTCGACAGTTCCAGTGGAATTTTAACCGCGGTTTTATCGCTTCAGGTAGGAAATAATGTGGTGAAAATTACTGGAACGAATAATGATGGGGTCGACAGTGAGCAAACGACAATTATTTATCGTAAACCCGAAAACCCTGAGCCACCCGTTGTATCGTTTGTCGTTCCATCAAACAACCCACATCAAACACAAAACGAGAACCAGGCTGTTCAGGCCACTGTAATGAATGTCGATAGCAAAAGTCAAATTGATATCAACATCAATGGCAATAACTATAATACATTTAACTTTAACAGTTCCAATCAATTAGTCACGTTTAACAAAACATTGATTGAGGGGGCAAATACAATTACAATAACGGGAACGAACAACGATGGAGTTGATAGTAAAGCCTTGACCATCATTTATAAAAAGGTCGATCAGCCGAAACCACCAATTGTTTCATTTACGGACCCCGTTCAAAACCCGAAAACTTCTTACACCAATAGCTACTCGGTGAGTGCAAAGGTTCGGCACGTGGATGGCCCTGGCAATATTCTGTTGACCATCAATGGTAATACAAGTACGAATTTCAGTTATTCGACCTCTTCAGAAATGATGACCTTCAATGTAGGGTTAGTCACTGGAGCAAATGTTATTTCCGTTCAGGGAACTAATGCTGACGGTTCCGACCAGGCTTCTACAACTATTCTTTACAAACAAATACAAGTGCAGGATCCTCCAGTTGTTACGATTACTCAACCTGCAACAGATCCTTACACAACGAGTTCAGCAACAAAAACCATTCATGCTGATGTGCTCAATGTGAACAACAGTCAGTCCATCAATGTGACAGTCAACGGCAACACCATTAATGGATTTACCTTTGATGCCTCTGCGGGAGAGGTGGAGTTTTTGGCGAGCCTGATTGAAGGAAATAATGCCATTCAAATAAGCGTCTCGAATAGCGCTGGCTCGGCGAATGACCAGACAACAATCATCTACGATAAAGAAGATGAAGTTCAGCCTCCATACGTTACGTTTACCAATCCTTCTACAGGTGGTTCAGTGGTCAACAACACCCATTTCCAGATGATTGCAGAAGTAAAAAACGTGGAGTATAAATCTGGAATAGAAGTTCGTTTTAATGGAAATATCATTAATCAAAACTATTTCACATTTAATCCGCAAACGGAGGAAGTGAAGTACAACGCCGTACTTACTCCTGGTAATAATCTTTTCCAGGTGAAAGGAACAAATACAGCTGGATCGCATCAATCTACAACTGCAGTGATTTATAAAGAAAAAGATCCGCAGTGCGATAATCCTACTATCAATTTTAATGCTCCTGCTCAGACAGGCACGACCGTCAATGATGATTTCTATAATCTCCAGGCCGTCATTCAACATGTAGCGGGTCAAAATGACATTCAATTATTTGTGAATGGTGTCGAAATCCAAAGTTTCATGTACAATCCAAACAGTCATATTCTCGTAAGAAAAATAGACTTAATGGAGGGGAATAATAGTGTGACAATCGGAGCCAACAATGATTGTGGTAACGTTCAGGAAACGACAATGATCATTTATAAGATTCCTGATGCTCCCTGTGAAGATCCCGTGATCTCCTTTATTCAACCGGCTGGAGCAAGTGACGCAGTGGCGTCTCAAAACTATTCCATGAGTGCTAATGTGTCCGAGATTGATAATACACAGCAATTACAGTTCAAGGTTAATGGAACAAGTACTAATTTCAATTTTGACCAGGGTACGCATGAGTTTTCAAGTTCTTTTAGTCTCAATGAGGGGCATAACACGGTTGTTTTAATCGCACAAAACGAATGTGGTACCGATAAGCAAGTTTGGGAGATCACACGAGAAGTATGTAAAGATCCTGTGATGCAGCTCACCTCATCCCCTTCGACCTCTGCGAGTCCTTTGCCTGATCCCAACTTTACTATTTCCGGGACTATGAATCACGTAACGAATGCAGGCATCTCGGTCACGCATAATGGAAATCCTGTAAACTTCGTATACAATCAACCTTCAAAAGCCTTCAATATGAGCATTAATTTGGAGGTTGGTAACAATTCAATCGTGATCAAAACAGAAAACGAATGTGGAGATGATATGCAACAATTCAATGTGGTTCATCAACCAATTGAACAGCCGGATCCACCTACTGTAACAATTACGAACCCAGGGAACTCACCCTACACAACAAGTAACAACACGCACAATATTGTCGCAACTACAACAAATATTTCTACCAATAACCAAATCAATGTGAACGTCAACGGTGCATCTACCAACTTTAACTTCAATGGAAATACCGAAACAATTAGTTTCGTTGCAGACCTCAATGAAGGGTCTAACGATATTGAAATCACAGTTGTCAACAATGACGGGTCTGACGACGATGACGCGACGATTGTTTACGAAAAACCCGTAACCATTGATCCTCCTGTTGTTACTTTCACGGCTCCATCTTCGAGTCCGAAAATAGTTTCAGGTGGTAACTTTACAGTAACGGGAGCCATCACAAACATTACTTCTCAGAATCAAATGCAATTGATCATCAATCAACAAAATGCCAATTCATTCAGCGTAAATACGACATCCAATGGAATAACGTTCTCCAAAACAGTATCTGTTACTCCAATGAACAGTCCTTTAAATGTTACGGCAGTTGGGACCAATGCGGCTGGCAGTGATCAGCAATCCGTTACGCTGAAGTTTAAAGCGGCAGACATCAACTGCGAACCACGCGTAAGAGCGAACTTTAGCAATGACCACAAAAATGTTACTGCAACGAGTTCAAAGGATATTTCCAATGTCGTCATAAAATACTCTGATCAATCTACACAGAAATTTGATAATCTTTCAGGAACGACTCAGAACTTGAGTGGTACTGGAAGTCACAATGACAAATGTATTGTAGGTGTTTGGATAAAATCAGGTTGTAACGGATCTGATGATGGTCCTGGATATGGCCAGTGGGTGCCCAACACGAACTACGATGGTAGTTGTGAAATCGTACCTTGTGAAAGCCCTGTTCTCAGCCTGGTAAGCTCTAGCGATCCAACCAGTGAAAACTATACCTTCCAGGTGTTGGTAGATAATGTAACAGCGAATGAAGTGGATGTGCAGCACAACGGAAATTCACTAAACTGTAATTACACCTCAAATAATAGTATTTTTGATTGTGCTACCACGTTACAGGAAGGAAATAATACATTTATCGTAAATGCGCACGGCTGTGATACTGTGGTTAAATCATATACCATTAAGTATGAGGTTCCATGTGACCCCATTAGTTACAACCGCAATTACCCAGCATCGGCGATGACCACAGTTACTGATGATATACAGGACATCACGTTAACGACACAAAATGAAGATAACGTTCAAGTCACGGTCAACGGTAGTAGTTTTAATAACTACACAGTCAGTGGGAATCAACTCACACTAAACAATATCAGTTTAAACGAAGGTTCGAATGACATCAAGGTCATTTTAAGTAATGATTGTTCAACTGAGACGGTACAGTATACAGTTCAATATGATGCTCCCGGGCAGTGCGGACCGCGCTTCAATCCAGGAAATGCTGAATGGCAATTCTGTCTAGTAACGCCGGGAGGAACGTACACGCGCGACGACCTGGCTAGCAATTCAAACTTCAGTTATACGGGTCCAGCGTCTAGTATTTATCTCAAACCAATTGCAGGTGGTGGCGATGCAACGGTAAATGGAAATAGTTATACGTTGCAGAATGGTAAATACTATCACTTCTCTGGTAACTTGACTGTTTCGGTTAGCACAAGCCATCCTGGATCTATGGGACATTGGCAAGCTTGTATAGAAGCTGACAGCAATCCGGAATACGGTGCTGGTGGCAATCGACCTACAAGTCCTTGCGAAAGCACTCAAATTAACATTAACGACAAAAATCCGCGAAAAAAGCCTTCACGTACAATTAATCGTTCAGGAGGGGAAGAGGAAAAAACGCCCAATCGTGAAATCAATAAAAAGCCAACGCGTCGCACGCCACCCTCACGCAACGAACCAACGCGTACAAAGGAAAATCCTTCTTCGCAAAAGGAGTCCACAAAAGAACCAAACACGCAAAAAGCTCCAACACGTCGTAAAGCTCCCAGCCGAGAAGAGAACACGGAAGAGAATACGAATGAAGAACCTGAGAATACGCGTAAGGCCCCAACACGTCGAGCACCACCTTCACGTGGTATCGGTGGAGGACGATAAAAATGACTATTCAGTATCAGGGAGGACTTAACGTTCTCCCTTTTTTCTTTGTGATGAGTAGACCTTACCTCCCAAACTGAATTCCACAACAATGATTGTATTCTAAGCGGTATTATTCAGGAAGTTATTATTGGCCTATTTTTATTCTTACTCCGCTGTGCCCCTATTCAACGATTAATGAGCCAGCTCCTCAATTGTTGAGGATACCAGCTCATTTTTTTGGTGGTTCATGGAATCGATTCGCTCGAAAGATCGTACCTTTTATAGGGTCGTTCTACCTAGTCATTAACAACATTAAACCCAACACTCATTCCAATCATTCCCGATTTTCGCATACTTGAGTAAAATAGATTTACAGGAATATTGAGTCCTCCTGCTTTAAATGTTCGACCTATTGCCATGACCCATCGCGTATTTAATGCGAAATAACCTCCGCGCTGATCAGCGTTTTTAGTAATATCATAAGCTGGGTCGATGGATTCACCAGTTTCCGGATCCTCCTGACCAAACGGCGAATCTCTAAATTCACTTTGTGTCCAATACCTGCCTTGTTCGCCGTAAAGTCCTCTCTTATCAAAAAAGCCTTTACTCATACGCTTAATGCCTATACCTGGTCCAAAAGCAAATTCCCAACCTGCTTTACCAAAACGCAATCCATTCATGAGTGTGATTGAAGGGATTGCCACACCTTGTTCAAGACCAGAAAGTGTAAACATCAGCTCTCCAAGCGCGGAAAAATGCTCTGTTCCGATGTATTGTTTTTCCACTTGATAACCAATCATACTTACACCTGGGTAAATATCCATACCTCCTTGATTAACAGGTCTTTCGGCATAATCCTTCAACCTGCCTGTCAGCAGTGAATAACCCACGCGAGGACCGGAATTATTAATGCGCCCTACATTCTTTTTGATAATCGGCTGATCGTCGTGCACAATTCGAGCTACCACCTCGGGATGCATTTCGATATCGTGCATTTGACGAATAAGCACCTGGAGCATTCGCTGTACTTTATTAATATCATCAATAAACTCCTTGACATCATTTTTTACAATTTCACCAGATGCGATATCAATGATTTTAATACTAATCACCGTCTTTCCACCAAAACCTAACAAACTCGTCGAAACGATGTAATCAACGTCCACGGCTTTTCCTAAATCGATGAGACAGTTTTTACCGTAACAATCATTTGTGAAGCGCTCATCAGAATCGATGCCCTCCTGAATATCAAACTCGTCATATACTTTATAAATATCCAGTTTGATCAATTCAATTTGAATCAGCTTGGCAATTATTTCCTGTGATATTTCAATGTTATCTACATTTGGCAGGGCGACTGCTATGGTCGATTTCTTTTCCTGATCCTGACTATACGCTTGCCAGCCAATAATCATACTCATAAATAAAACAACACATTTTTTCATGACTTTTCGTTTTAAAGTTGGTGCCAAATGTAGAGGCACTTCTCTGCACGGTGAAATTGATTTTGTCAACTGAAAAATTAAGAGTTGCGATATTCGCAAATTTAGAAAGCGAATTTATCCAGAAACACGATTTGTTTGCATTGAATGCATATCAAGAACATATTCGCTTCATAATCTCAAGAAATTTCTTTCCAGAGGTCTTTTGATCATTACATAGCTAGCAGTACTTTACCTGTATTTTAGCCGCACTGATGACAGCTTTACCGCAAAGCACGCCATGAAAGCTCAGAAATTTGTATCCTACTGTTCCACATCCTGATAAGCGTTAAAAATCAAAAATGCAGGTCGGATTCGATCTTATTTCGAAAGAGAGCTATGGTCTTATCGAGCTTATGAAAAAAAGCATTGCGCTCCTTTTCATTGATTTTACTGATCAAACTCGAATTTGCGAGTTGTTTATCCAGGATCGATTTACTCTCTTCCACGTATGTAGGGTTTGAAGTATGTAAAAAATTAAGGTGATTGTGTACGAGGTAGATTCCTTCTTTTTCATCTGAACTGTAATAAAATGTGTTGTCAGCATTAATAGTATCGTTAAGGTACAACTCGTATTCATTTCCTCCAGCGGGCGGTTGCTGCCTGTAGATAAACTTTTTTCCCAAAACGGCCTGTTCTTTGATGTGGTCGGCCATCATTTTTATTTCATCCATAAGTTGCAGCGGATACTCGGGGTCTTTAAACAGGTGGGCGCTGGAATAATATTGAATTTGACGCATGAATCCTTTTAAAAACTCGGGATCATAGCACTCGACAGTGGGAATTTTTACGTAGCGCTGGAGAATTTCATATCCGACGCTGTAGGCGTGGTCTGTAAGCTTTTCCTCCTGGAATAACTCATTTTGATATTCCTCAATCTGCAGGTGTGTTTTCGCCCAGAAATACAACCGAAACCGCATCAAGTGCGGGAAATTCAGTAACTGGAAAAGTGCGATATTGTTAGCGGTCAGCGTAATTGAAGGTTGTGTGCAATTTCCCAGATTTTTCAAAGCTGCCAAAAGACCGTCCAGGTAAGTATCAAAACTGAAATCATAATTGTAGAGCGGGCTATATTCAAATAAAACTTGATTTTCTTTGACCGCCGACAGATTGTCAAACGAGATATTAAAATGCTTACAAATCTTACTGACCTCGTAAATTGTAAAGGGCGTTTCATTCCTGTTACGGCGATAAGCTGCATCAATACTTATATTGAGCAACTCAGCGAGCACATTTCCAATCGTATCATCTTTTGGAATCTTTTGTTTGATTATGCTGAGCAGTGTGGTTTGAACATCGCGTATCATTGCAGTAAAAATACGATAATTTTTGGAATGAGGTGATAAGAACTGTACGAACGTATTGCATTACGCATTTACAGAGGCGGAATTCAAAATGTCCTACGACCCTATGATTTTTTTTTCGTATTTAAACACCCGCGGAGTTGCTGCACTATCCCTCATAAAAGAAACTTCCCTTTTGCATTGTGGTCGTTGATGTTCAAAAATCAGTTTGCCATCTTGAGTTGGTTTATTGTTAGAAATAACGTATTTCCCCGAGCAACTACACCTCCCAAAAAGGTTTAAATTTTGCGATTTTTTCAGCTGAAATGTGATTGGGCAGTAGTTCGTCGGGGGGATACGGTATAGGTGTTGCCATTGAGTTCACAGCTTTCTAAAGTAGTGCCTCCATAATAGGTTCCTGATAAAAACAAGTTTTCTGGTTATCACACTATAACAAGGAAGTAATACTATTTGACCATATATTACTTTGAACCAGAAAGTAGGTGAATAAAAGAATGTTTATTTATTATTTCACCCTCTTTTGTTTCCCCAATAGCTTTCACAAAATAAACACCATCAGTACAAATATTGCCGATCTTCTTTTTCCCGTCCCAACTTTGGGTTAAACCATCGTACTCACTAATAATATTCCCCCACCTATTTAGAATTATAATCTTTAAGGAAACTAAGTTATTTGTTTTGACTTTATAAAAGTCATTTGTACCATCTTCATTTGGTGTAAACACATTTGGTAGTTCAAGTGTAACAGCTAACGCAGAATCTTTATCACACGTTTCAACTCGAACACTATCAACAAAATAGTATAAAAAATGTGTGGGCACATCTTTTATTTCATGTTGATAATCCAAAGTTCCGAAATAACCAATAGAAAGTGTATTCTCTCCACCTTGTTGTGGTTGGTAAAAACTTTTAAATTTTCTCCACCCATTATACATCTCATCTACCTGATTTTGTTGCTGTACATTAGGGTTTTTGATCTCACCCTCTGTTATAGTATCTTCGCTGAACATTGCAGAAAGCATACTAGTACTATATGATAAGCCTTCAGATTGAGCATTTTTATAAAAAAACGTTATACAGTAAAACTTATCATTATCTAATGGACTCGGTAAATCAACTGAAATAGTTTCTCGATCATCTGCATCGTTAATATTATTTATAAATAAACCAAGCCCTCCCATAGTTGAACCATTTAAGGGGTGAGAATACCCCGCAAGTGTATTTGGTACCTGATAAGAACTATTAAAACAATAATTAAAAAAATCTGGCGAATTTGATCCTTCATACCAATACTCAACACTTAGAACTGATAAAGGAGAGTCATTCACGGCACAATTATTAATATCATTAAAGCTAGAGTTTGGCACTAAGTTTTGTCCAAAACATAAAAATGGAGCAAGCATTGTAAATAGAAAAATACTTAATCCATTTTTTAGTTTTTTATAATTTGAAAATTTTAAATGTTTTGTAAATCCCATCAACTTCCACAAATAATGTGCAGAATTCAAGTCACTAATGATGGGGAGGGACATATTTATACATATTCTTAATTCGATGTAACACTATATTTTAACAAACGACTTAACAATTGGAAAGCCGTTTACACTAAATTTACAAAAATAAGTTCCTGTACTCAGGCCTTGTACATTCAATGTATTATTCTTTACTTCAACCTGCTTGATTGACTTGCCATTCTTATCAAACACCTCTACAAAACCAACCTCATCAATACCAGAAATTGTTAGTTGAGACGCTGTCGGGTTAGGTGACAAAACGATTCTGTTCGAAATATAGTCCATAGGTCCATCAATATTGTCCCGTTCTTCCTGATGAATTGAAGTACTTTTGTTTTTTGGAGTGTACAAATGAAAAAACTGATCGCTTTCCTGAACATTACCACAATCATCGCTGAACTCTATAAGATAAAAGTATGTTCCGTCAACACGATCCTCCAAGGGAGGAGCATAAATGCAATGAGGATTATCAATAACAGGACCGGACGAATTCCATATTGGGTTTCCCCACAGATCCGTGATTACTATGTCATACTGATCTGCACTTTCAATATCGAAGCAGAGTTCATCATTTATACCGTCGTTGTTGGCAGATACTCCATTAGGATAACTTGAAGGCATAGAAAATGGTACGTTTGACTTATTCCAGGGCAGTTGTATAACTTTCTCTTCGCCCGAACATCTATTTCGAGCTGTAATTTTCACAATATCGTCTTTACATGAACTCCATGCCCATGCTGCCGGGAGTTCCCAGTTAAAATTACAACAAGTGAAATCATCTCCTGCGTAGAAAGTTTGACTATAACCAGGAGGGGAATTGATCTCAATAGTAATCTCAGTGACTCCATCCGAAAAAGTTAGATCGGTTTCAAAATTGTAAGCATCATCTTGAAGAACGTTCGCAGATATACTCGCTGACGGATCACCGGGATCTACATATTGCACTACAACTTCGTGGGTTTCTGTATAGCTATTTGAAAAAGAAGGGGGATCAGAACTGACCTGAATTTCGGAAGCATCACATGTATACGTAACTTCAACTTCATAAGTTATTGATCCGTTTTGACCCGGCGCCGTAAAAACTGGATTAGCAACATTTGGATTGCTGAGGTTAGTTGACGGGGTCCATTGAACACTGGTTCCCCAATCGTTTCCCTCAGTACCAATAACAGCAGATGATTGATTACATAACACTTCATTCTCAAATTCTAATTCATCCGGACAGAGGTCATCTCCACAAGGTGCGTTTTCAATAATTAAATTTTCAGGTCCTGCATTATTAGCAAAAGTGGCTTGATCTATGACCACCTGATTTTTTGCTCGTAAAATCACTTTCGTATTTGCATACTGCACTACATCTCCAGGAATATGATTACTCCCGTTCTCGGGGTCTACCCCATTCCCAACATAAATATTGTTTGAAGCCTGAAAAACTTCCATCGGATAATTAAAAACAGTGTTATCAAAGTACCAGTTGTCTTTGCATTTGTTGTTTTGGACTTCGTAGATGCGAAGGTCATCCCATTCACCAGTATTTCCAAAAGACAACCAATTCTTAAAACTGTTAGGTGAGAAATAATCCCTATATCTTGTCCAACCAGAGCTATTCGAAGCGTTAAAAGAAAAGAAAACATCTGCATGACCACTGTTTGCATTTACTTCATGTAAAGATTTATTCGATTCAAAACCGCAAATTTTTGGTTGACTTTCATAACCTACCACATCTAGATCTTCGATAGCATTTCCTTTGTGAAAAACTTCGATAAAATAGGTTTTCGTTGGCTTTAATCCACCACTAAAATCTAAAGTTGGAACAATAAGGTATTCTCCTGTTTTTACTGTTTTACCCCAATTCTGTCCAGACCTTGGCTCATTGGGAAAAGACAAAAAAGATGTAGATAACAAGTCCGCTGTAGCAACTCTAGGGCACTCTAAACATATCTCCTTTTTTAAGGGATGCGTCCAGTTTATTACATTTCCCCAATATTCTACAATATCATCATACGTTGCTGCACCAGTAAAAAAACCACAGTCGGGAGTATTAAAACCATCAGAATAAGGGGACGGATAATTATTGGTCACATTCTCAAAGCTGTAGTTAGGTACCTGATTCTCCCACTGACATAACGTAACCACTGAAGAAAACATCAGTAGTATAAATAAAATTGCTTTCATAAATTTAAAATTTGCTTATGCGTTTTTAAAAAGAGTAATTAATTCTTAGGCCGAAAAATGGCTCTAATTTTAATCGATTATTATATGTGTACAAAAACCCATAGAACCTTGGTGACAATGAAAATCTGCGCAATCTGAAAACCCATCCCACATGGAAACTAGGTAATAGTCTTAATGGAGATATACAATCCCCCGCAGGACAATTGAAGTATTTGTCCTGATCAATAATAGACCAAACGTTAATAAAATTACCTAATGTCAAACCAAAATCGACACCATGACGATCCCAAAACTTTAAACGACTATTAAAAGAAATAGGGAATCCAAAACTAAATTTAGGTTTTCTAAAATGTAAGTTAGTTATTCCAATGGATGCGGATAATTCAAACCTCTCAACATTAAGAAGGGTTCTTTCATACCCAATACTGTAATACCCTCCTCCACCAAGACCTTCTAGGAATACTGCGTTTTTGCTAACCTCCAAAGAGTCTTTTTCTTCCTGAGTAAAGGTACAAAGCGCACATCCTACAAATATCAATAAAACTGTGAGTGTATTTGAAAAATTCATGCTGAGTTTATTTTTTAACAATCTCCTTTAGTCTTTCTATTTCTTTCTGTTGTTCAATTGTATACAATGTTAATTCTTCAACCTTTTCCAGAAGAATCTTATTCATTTCAGCTAAGTCGACCCCTTCTTCTGTTACCTCATCTTCATTGGGAACATTAGGTAAATGACCATGTTTAATGATGAATTCTTCAACTAAGTTAAGGGGTAATAATTCATAGTCGTCACGAAAAACATAATCCGCCCAAGTTTTCTGATCCACAACTATTCTTCGTGCATATAGCGTTTCATTGGATGCTTTTAAGTAGACTAATTTACGATTTTCATCTG
>CAJXMN010000030.1 GCA_913056215.1 uncultured Flavobacteriales bacterium
ACTTTATTTTTAAGGTATCTAAAGTGTAAAGGAACAAATTACCGCTGGGAGAACTTAACAGTTCTCCTGGTTTTTTTGTCCTCGCCGGACGGGCAGATGGATAGATAGGTTAATATCGAAAAAAAGTAACACAAAAACACCCGTACAACACTCTAGATGAAAAGTTGCATTAGTGACTTGAATTTAAGCTTGATTTTCAAAACTTTAGTGCAGAAAACTGAAAATATGTAGAAACAAAATCCTCCTTATGCATCAACATATCGTCAAATTCGGAGCGTAACTTAAGTAACACATCAGATCATTTACATTGTTGAAATTTGCAGCATAGAATCGAATAAGTGGAGAGACTCAGCAGATTTAGAATCTCACTTTTTTATTTAAAATAATTAATTTTGAACTTTAATAATCGAAGCAATGCTTAAAACTTTTGTCTTTTTCAATTTATTCCTGATTAGTTTTTTTTCGACAAGTCAATCCGACTTAGGTGCATGGTACATGTCTTTTAATACCGTCAAATTTGGTGAGCGTTGGCAGTTTCAAAACGATATCCAATACCGCAGTTTTAATTTTGGAAATGACTTAGAACAACTCATGCTTCGTGGAGGTTTTGGTTATAATTTAACTGAAAACAACAACAATTTATTGCAGGGATACGCTTTCATTCGCTCGGGAGAGTTAGGACTTGTTGATGAGTCGACAGAAACACGAATAAACGAGCATCGGCTGTATCAGCAATTCATTACCAAACAACAATTTGGTCGGTTTTATATTGCTCATCGCTATCGACTCGAAGAACGTTTTATAGGCGACTTATTTAAAATTCGTTTTCGTTATTTCCTCAACATGAAAGTAGCTCTTTCACAACCAAAAATAGGAAGCAACACACTCTACGCGGCGTTTTATAACGAAATATTTGTGCATGGTCAAGGAGTACTTTTCGATCGCAATAGACTTTACGGAGCTATGGGCTTTTCATTTTCTCCCAAAACCAGGATAGAGGTTGGAATGATGGCTCAACTTTATCAAAATACATACCGCCCGCAACTGCAGTTGGGCTTTTTTAAAACACTCGATTTTCGATAAACTCAATGGTACCCTCTTAGCTTTTTAGGTACGAGCAGATTATCTCACTACAATCCGTTCAACAGCTCTTTCTCCATCAGCAAACTCAATCAACAACAGGTAAACCCCTGATGAAAAATCAGTTATATTCAAGGTGTAAGACTTTTCACTTTTTACTAGTCGTTTCATTGCAATTGCTTTTCCGCCCTGATTAAAAACCTGAACTTTTCGAACCCAAGATGTTTCGTGTTGAATATGCAACATTTCTTCTTTGACTGGATTTGGGAAAACCTTCCATGCTTTTTGGCTGGAATATTTCTCATACAAATAAGCCGTAACTGTAAACAGGTGTGAAATGTCAAAATAATATATAGCGGCATCCTTTCCGATTTGGCTGGTACTTTCTGAAGTAATCCACCCCGCGAAGTCATTCGAAAAGTATATCGCCTCATTCTGCCCCATATCCATGACTGTACCGAGTTCAATGCTTCTCTTATTCCCACTGAACATGTGGGAATCTGCAAAATCCCAAAGCAAAAACAAAAAAGGTTCATAGAAATTATCTGGACGATATCCTACCAATCCAACCAATGAATCTCCTTGAATGTGTGCTCCCGTTATTTGCCCACCCACATCAAGGCTATCAACCAGGGTTGCAGAATAGCTCCCTGGTATTACAGGCAATGTGTAATGTTTTGTGAAAGTGTTGGACCTGTGCTTTGTAAACAGATGCAAGCTATCATCAAGGTACAAGAAGGCCTCGCAATCGAAATTATGTTCGGTACTAGGCGCAAAACTCACTTGATCCAGATAATCAAAATTGATGACATCAGCTTCAACTGTATCGACGGTGTTGTCCATCAATAAAGAGAGGTTCAATTTCAAAACTCGTAGATCCGTGCGATCTCCATTATTGTTGCCAAAATCTCCGATAAAAGCATGAGTCTCGTTGTGCGTTATAGCCTCCCAATCAACGTTGCCACTATTCTTGATATAAACTGATCGTTCAACGGTAAAATCAACAGTATCGAGCAAGTACAAATACGGTGAATTTCCAGAATCATTATGTGTCCATAATCCATTATTCAATTGGATTATTCCCGATGACTCACTTACAACAGCCGGCAGCTGGTCAACTTCAACAGGAGAATAATTGGTGACTGAATATATACACGTCCCATCATTTTGTGTAGCATTTGGGTCGTAATTTGTAGCATTTTCATCCGTACAACCCAGCTGAGCACGGAGAAACAAGGATCCACTTACGAGCACCAAAAAAAATATTAGTTTCACTATTTCTTTTGGATTGAATATAAGCTTTTATTTTCAAATAAAAAACCAACAACGCCGTGTGTATATACTTATGCTCAACGTAGCATTTTCAAATGCTTATCTTTCATTTGTGACATTTGTAACTCAGAAAACGAAAGTGATTGCTGAACTTTGTAGAAAATTAACAATAACAAAAATCAGCAGCGAATTATGAGTGCAATAAAAAAGTTCTTACCAATTCTTGATTGGTTACCCAATTACAAAAAGAAAAATTTACAAGGCGATTTATCTGCTGGACTAACAGTAGGTATAATGTTGATCCCTCAAGGAATGGCTTATGCCATGTTAGCCGGTTTAGATCCTATACACGGACTCTATGCAGTAACAATTCCTATTCTTTTATATGCCATTTTCGGAACCTCCAGGCAATTGGCTGTCGGGCCCGTAGCTATGGTATCCTTACTAACCGCCGCTGGTATTGGGGCGCTCAATCCCGAGTCAACGGAGCAATATTTAATGTACGCGCTTACATTAGCCTTCTTAGTGGGGTTAATCCAGTTTGGAATGGGGGTGCTGCGCTTCGGGTTTTTCGTTAACTTTTTATCGCATCCCGTTATCAATGGATTTACATCGGCAGCGGCTATCATTATTGGGCTGAGTCAAGTCAAGCATTTGTTTGGAATTGAATTGCCCCGCAGTGAGCACGTGCAAGAAGTACTCATTGGAATTGGAGAAAATATCAGCGGCTTGAACTGGACCACTTTATTAATTGGGGTCGTGGGAATTATCATTATTAAATTCGGAAAAAAGATACACAAGTCGCTACCAACTCCACTCATAGCGGTTGTATTTGGTATATTAGCAGTGTGGGGTTTTGGATTGACCAGCCAGGGAGTTGCAGTTTTAGGTGAAGTACCCTCAGGATTACCAGGTGTGTCTTCTCCTTCATTTTCATGGGAAACCTGGACTATTTTGATTCCAATAGCATTGACGATATCTCTAGTAGGTTTTGCGGAAAGTTTTGCCGTTGCAAAAACCATTCAAGGGAAGCATAAAAACTATAAACTCGACGCAAATCAAGAACTTATCGGTCTGGGAATGGCCAATTTTGGTGCAGCATTTTTTATGGGTTATCCGGTAACAGGAGGTTTTTCAAGAACTGCAGTCAATGATCAATCTGGTGCGAAAACAGCACTCGCCTCCATTATCAGTGTCGCTTTGATTGTGCTGACACTACTCTTTTTAACAGAATTATTCTTTTACCTTCCAAAAGCAATACTTGCGGCCGTAGTAATTGTTGCGGTAGCTGGATTGATTGATGTTAAAACACCCAAAAGCTTATGGAAAGCAGATCGTGTGGACTTTTTATTACTCATGGTTACCTTTATTGTAACATTGACGCTCGGAATCGTGATTGGTATCCTCGCAGGTATGGCCCTTTCTTTAGGAGCAGTCCTTTACAAAGCATCGCGGCCACACATGGCTAAAATTGCGAAAGTTCCAGACACGGATGTATATCGAAATACTGCACGCTTCTCAGACCTTGAGGAAAAGGATGATGAACTCATTGTAAGAATTGATGGTCAAATTTATTTTGCGAACATCAGCTTTATCAAAAAACAGCTGGAAAAATGGGAAAAAGAAAAAGGAAAGCAATTGAAAAAAGTAATCCTCAACTTTGAGAGTGTTACAGCGCTCGACAGTTCTGGCGCTCACGAGCTCGAAGAATGGATTTTTAACTGGAAAGCAAAAAACATCCGTGTAGCAATCACTGGAGCTAAAGGTCCAGTTCGAGATATTCTTAAAAAATGGAATCTTGTAGAAAAAATAGGAGATAAATGCTTCTTTTTAACGAATAAAGACGCCGTGAGTTACTTCGAACACGGTAAGCTCTCTGATGAGCAGGTTGCACTCAGTAGCTATGCGCAACAAACCAATGTGGAGTAGACTCATAGTTTAAGTTCAAGTGAGGCGAGATCGAAAGACTCGCCTCTTTTTTTGAATTGGTTTCAAGTATCGAACTATTTTCTCCTCTTTACCGGAAGTAATTACTGAATAATCGTTACCTTTTTTGTAAAAAATGACAGCACTCGACCGACAATTTTGGAATGAAAAATATAAGAACGATCAAACGCGATGGGATCTTGGAGAAGTCTCCCCACCACTTAAAAAATACATTGACCAACTAGATAATCGATCACAATCCATTTTAATCCCCGGTGCCGGTAATGCCTACGAAGCTGCCTATTTATTAGAAAATGGTTTTGAAGCTGTAACAGTCATTGATATTGCACCACGCCTCGTTCAAAAATTAAATTCTCAATTTCAAGACGATAACATCACTATCGTTGAAGGTGATTTCTTCGATCATGACGGAAACTATGACCTGATATTAGAACAGACCTTTTTCTGTGCACTACCACCTCAAAAAAGAGAAGCCTACATCAAAAAAATGCGTGATTTATTAAACCCAAATGGACGTTTGTGTGGTGTTCTATTTGATCGGCAGTTCGATAGTGGTCCTCCTTTTGGCGGTTCTGAAAAAGAATATCGAAAATTGTTTGAAGGTTCATTGAGCGAATGCAAGATGGAGCGCTGCTATAATTCTCACCCCGCACGCAAGGACTCTGAGCTGTGGATCAATATGCAGAAGTAACACACCGTCCTCTTGATTGTAACAATTGTAACTGTAAAATCTAAGATGAATGCCGACCTTTGTACCAGAATAACAAAAACAAAAGAATCATGAATATTGAACAAATTTATACAGGGTGTCTGGCACAAGGTGCTTATTACATCACGAGTAAAGGAGAAGCAGCAATTATTGATCCGCTGCGCGAAATACAACCTTACATAGAAAAGCTTGAAAAAGATGGTGTAGAATTAAAATATATCTTCGAGACGCACTTCCATGCCGATTTCGTTTCAGGACATGTCGATTTATCGAATGCTACAGATGCTAAAATCGTATATGGTCCGAACGCGGAACCAGATTTTGATTGTATAGTTGCCAAAGATGAACAACTATTCGAAATTGGAGATGTCAAGATAAAAGTGCTTCATACGCCAGGACACACCATGGAATCTACAACTTACCTTCTCATCGATGAAGATGGAAATGATCACGCCATATTCTCTGGAGATACATTGTTTTTAGGAGATGTAGGACGTCCAGATTTAGCGCAAAAGGCAGCGAGTATGACACAAGAGCAATTGGCTGGTCATTTGTATGATTCACTTATGAATAAGATCATGCCTTTATCAGACGATGTAACGGTTTACCCGGGACACGGAGCAGGTTCTGCTTGCGGTAAGAACATGTCTACCGACACGGTGGATACACTGGGTAATCAGAAGGAAAGCAATTATGCACTGAACCAACCCAACAAAGAAGCGTTTGTTGAAGCAGTTACAGATGGGTTACTTCCGCCTCCTGCTTATTTCGGAGCAAACGTTGCAATGAATAAAACAGGGTATAAAAATGTGGACGAAGTGATCGATACGGGGCTTACTGAATTGAAGCCTAAGGAGTTTGAAACAGCTGCTGATAGCACTGGTGCTTTGATTCTCGACACGAGAGATAGTGCAGCGTTCCACAAAGGTTTTGTTCCTAAATCTATCAATATAGGAATCAATGGAGATTTTGCTCCATGGGTAGGTGCCATGATCGGTGATGTGAAACAACCTTTATTGATCGTAGCTGATGAAGGAATGGAGGAAGAGGTCATTATTCGATTGACACGTGTCGGTTTCGATAATGTGATCGGTTATCTCAAAGGTGGTTTTGATGCTTGGAAAGCAGATGATCGGGAGATTGACACCGTGAATCGCATCACTGCTGATGAATTCAAGAAGCGCGTCAATGTTGAAGAAGATAAAGTATTTGATGTTCGTAAAGAAACAGAATGGGAAGCTGAACATGTTGAAGAGTCGTTTAGCCGACCACTGTCCAATATCAATGATTGGATGAAAGACATTAATCCTGAGGAACATTTTTATGTACACTGTGCAGGAGGATACCGTAGTATGATTGCTTCGAGTATTTTAGAATCGCGCGGATATAGAAACTTTACAGAAATTGAGGGCGGTTTTGATGCTATTGCGAAAGCTGGAGTTCCCAAGACCGATTACGTATGTCCAAGTAAGGTAATGAAATCATAGTGATTAATAGTTAATTAGGTGAATGGTTCAATGATGGACCATTCACTCATTCAAATCCAATTATTATGGGAATTTTAGATATTTTCAAAAACAATACAACAAAGAACACAGCTCTGCAGGGAATCATTAATGATAAAGATACCTTTCTCGTCGATGTTCGTTCGAAAGGTGAGTTTTCAACTGGTTCGGCGCGTGGATCAAGCAATATACCGCTAACAGAAATCAATGCACGTATCAATCGATTCAAGGGAAAGTCAAATATTGTCGTTTTTTGCCGATCTGGAAACCGATCAGGGCAAGCAAAGGCTATCCTGGAGCAAAATGGAATACGAAACGTACACAACGGTGGAACGTGGAAACAGGTCGATCAACTCATAGAAAAATAAAACAATGATGAAACTATTTAACTTGACTTTAGTCTTCGTATTGTTATTATCGAGTTGCTCTACAGCTCAACAGAAAACAGATAAAACAATTGATTTTGAGCATGCGCAATTCATTGACGTACGAACGCCCAGTGAATTTAAAAACGGAACTTTTGAGAATGCTAAAAACATACCCCTCAGTGAGCTTAAGGAGCGTTTAGATGAAGTTTCTAAAGACCAACAAACAGTGGTGTTTTGTAGAAGTGGTTCGCGATCTTCTCGAGCGATTCAACTACTCAAAAATGCCGGCTACGAGAATATCATCAATGGTGTAAATTCCCGTCAGCTACAATCACTAAAAGAAAAACAACAACCATGAAAAATAAGAAAATAAAGGTTCTCATTCCTACGGACTTCTCCGTGCAGTCAGAATTTGCCTACCAAATGGTAAAAAATCTGTCACAACAATCGGATTTAGAAGTTACTTTCCTCCACGTGTTGAATGTACCTGACACGGTCACTCTCAATGCTCAAAAAGAAATAGAGACTTGTGGTGAAATCGACGTTGACTATGTCCGTACGCAATATGAAATGGCATGGAAAAAACTCGAAGACATCGAACGTAAGAATGCAGGTGTACGCACGGATATCGTGCTGGGTGGAACGACTTCTCAAATTGTTAATTATAGTGAATCCAACAATTTTGATTTAATTGCACTCGGCAACAAAGGAACATCTGGTTTAGCAGAGCGGATTGCAGGTTCGGAGGCGCAAATTGTGGCTAGAAACTCTACTGTTCCTGTATTGACACTCATGTGCGACCGATCCTCTTTTGAATTGAATAACTTGCTGCTCGTTCACGATTTTTCTGAAAATAATGAACAATCCCTCGATTTACTCAAACAGTTTATCGCCATTTTTGGAACGCAATTACACTTGCTGCAAATAGCCCAACGTGGAGATGATCACGATGAGATCAAACAAAACATGAAGGCTTTTGGCCGCAACAACCAGCTCGAATCATTTGAAATGCACGTGTTGAACGATGAGAACGTCGAAGAGGGCGTAACCCACTTTAATCAGATGAACGATATGGACCTTGTTTGCATCGGAACGCATGGAAAAGGTGGTTTGCTTTACAAAAGTGCAACTGAAACGTTAATTAATCATTTATATAAACCCGTTATCTCATTTAAAATACAATAATTATGATCGATTTCTTATTAAATCCCTGGCCTTGGTGGTTTTCAGGACTTATTATTGCCGTAGTCATGTTTGTACTACTATTTTTCGGCAAGTCATTTGGATTTTCAGCCAACTTGAGAACATTGTGTTCCATAGGTGGAGCTGGAAAAAAAGTTAAGTTTTTTGATTTTGACTGGAAAAAACAAATTTGGAATATCGTATTCCTCATTGGTGCTGTTATTGGTGGATATATTGCTTATGCATTTTTGACACACGGTAATCATCCCGTTGAAATTTCTGAATCTACGGTGCAAGATTTACAAGCGCTTGGTTTTTCTGAGCCTTCTTCGCTGCAACCTGCCGAACTATTTAACTGGGAGTCTGCCCTAAGCTTAAAAGGATTTTTGATCCTGGCTATCGGTGGTCTCATGGTTGGTTTTGGTGCTCGATACGCCGGAGGTTGTACTTCTGGTCACGCAATTAGCGGAATAGCAGATCTACAAATCCCTTCTTTTATTGCCGTGATTGGTTTCTTTATAGGTGGCTTAATCATGACTTTTGGGGTGTTTCCTCTAATTTTTGGCTAATCAATTAAAAAAACAACATTATGAAATTTATAAAATATTTAGTGGTCGGAATCTTGTTCGGAATCGTCATGGCGAAATCCGAAGCTATTTCCTGGTACCGCATTCAAGAAATGTTTCGATTTCAAGCATTTCACATGTATGGAATTATAGGTACAGCAGTAGTTCTGGGAATTATTGGTGTAGCTTTAATTAAAAAATTCAAATTGCGCGATATTACTGGTGACCCCATCCGATTCTATCCCAAGAACAAATCAGTTCCTCGCTACCTCATAGGTGGAATCATATTTGGTCTTGGGTGGGCACTCACAGGAGCTTGTCCAGGACCAATGGTCGTGAATATCGGCTATGGATTTTTATCCTTTGGGATCGTACTTATCTTCGCCACGCTGGGCACATATCTTTACGGAGTACTCCGGGATAAATTACCCCATTAACTTTACGAATAAAAGTTCTAGCCTCGGTTTAAGCATTTAAATCGAGGCTTTTTTTTAAGGGTAACTTTTGTAACTGAAGGCGCCCAGAATTTACACGAACTTTGTTAAAACAAACAGTCATGAATTTGAATATATATAGTTGGACCATTTTACTCACTGTCGTTTTACCTTCACTCCTTTATAGTCAACCGGGACACCGCGCTGATATACACCCTGATTCCATTAGCCACCGTCTTTGGGCTGATCTCGACAAGGGTTATTTTGAGTTTCACAAGCGAACATTTGCCATGTCCACAGTCAATGAAGGTCCTATTGATGATTATTTTACCGTAACATCTGGTGCTGGATTAGGATACTATTCCCCTTCCTTTAAAAATTTTCACTTGGGATTCAGCGGCTTTTTTGCTTTTCAGTTATACCAACATAATTTACACAAAACTGATGCCTCATCAGGTAAAGGAAGCCGATATGAACGTCAGCTTTATGATTTAAATGACATCCATAATACTGCTGATTTAGATCGCCTTGAAGAACTCTATCTTACCTATGAGCGCGAGCACTTCTCGATTGAATTGGGACGACAAAAGCTGGAATCCCCCCTACTCAACGAAAATGACAACCGCATGCGACCCAATATTTTTAATGGAGTTTCTGTCAATTATCACCATAAAAATCTCCGACTAAAAAGCGCTTGGTTCATAAGTGAGACAATACGCGGTACAGTGCATTGGTACTCCATTGATGAATCTATGGGTATATATGGTCAAGGAAGAAATCCATTGGGGGATTCCGGCCTTTATCATGGCAATATATCTACTCGAGGAATAGGAACCTTAGGAGCCCTCTATGAAAATAAAAACTTAAAAACACAGCTCTGGAACTATACAGCAGAAAACATTTTTAACATTTCATTTGGGCAATTCGATTATACGCTCGAAGGCAAAAACATCAACTACGTAATAGGTGCTCAAGGCTTATATCAATATGCGCTCAACCACGGTGGAAACCCCAACCAGTCAATTACCTATATCCAGGAAGATGAGTCCACATATGCCATAGGTGGTCGAATAGGCGTAACCTACCGGCACCACGAATTTACTGGTAATTATTTCGGAGTTTCCGATCAAGGACGTTATTTGTTCCCAAGAGAATGGGGACGCGAAAAGTTTTACGCCAGTTTAACGCGCGAGCTATTTGAGGGTTATGGTGGATTAAATGCCTATGTTCTGAAGTATAAATACGCTCCTGAAGAACGGCCTTTTTGGGTTTCAATCGGCGCAGGCTATATTGACCAACCCAATAACGAAAATCTGAAATTGAGCAAGTACGCGTTAGATGATTACTACCATTTTACGGGGAAATTTGATTACAAGTTTCAAGGTTATTTTGAAGGATTAGATCTAAAGTGCATCGTAGCCTATAAAAAGGAATTTCTCGATGGTTCCATGAATGCCAGTCAAAAAATCAATAAAGTAGACATGATTAATTTAAACCTTGTAGTTGATTACCGCTTTTAAGTGCTCTTATAACCTTTCGCTAATTCGGATGGAAATGAAACTTTAAAAAATGTCCCGGACTGCTCTTCCATCCAACTGACCTCACCATTGATCTGCCCCACTAGGTTATCGATGAGCATGATCCCCAGCGTTTCTTCATCATTGTTAAAGGGATCTTTTTCAAGACCTTCTCCATCGTCACCTATTACCAGGTCTACCAAATCGGTATTAACTTTAAAATGGACAAAAATAGTCCCTTTTATTTGGTCGCGAAGTCCGTGTTTCAACGAATTCGTAACAATCTCATTAATGATTAAGCCCAACGGTATGGCTGTATCCAAATCTAAAAACATGCGATCGGCACGATACTCAAAATCAATGCATTTATGCTCTTTTCCTTTGAATGAATGGATTAAATCATTCACTAGCTTTTCGATATATTCTTTAAAATTAATGGCATCCAATGTTTCAGATTTGTAAAACAGTTCGTGTATCGCCGCCATCGATTTGATCCTGTTTTGACTGTCATCGTAAAGCTGTTGAACTTCATCATTCACATTATTCATACCCGATTGCAATGACAATAAACTAGAGATCACCTGCAGATTGTTTTTGACACGGTGGTGAATTTCTCTTAATAACAATTCCTTTTCTGACAGTGATGTCAATAATCGCTCTTGTCTCTCTCGTTCAGTAGTCACATTTCTAACCGTGCTGTAGATAAGTTGTGTGAGTTCATCCACCCGGGTATGCCAACTGAGTCGCACAACATCACCTGATTTGGTGATATAACGATTCTCAAATGTGCTAGCTTTTAATTCACCATAAACGAGATCAGCTTCGGTTTGTGTCCGCGATCGATCTTCAGGATGTACAAAATTCATAAAAGGTTGAGAAGTCAATTCTTCCTTCGTATAACCGAGTAAATCAGTCCACGCAGGACTCACCTTTACAAAATAACCCTTAGTGTTCGAAATACACAGTAAATCAGCTGACATCTTAAAAAAATGATCCAGTTCACGATCCCCTGTCATGTGTGGTGTAATATCCTGAATTAATCCACTTACACCGATCACCTGATTATGCTCATCACGCAACGGAGTGCCAGAACAGACTACCCATTTCTTAACATGGTGCGGACAATGAACAATGTGTTTCAACTCGAAAGCAACACCTTCCTTAATACCTTGAAGATGCTCATTGATCGTCATTCCCGTAGATGAGTCTAAACGCGAATAATATAACTCCAATAGCGATTCATTCTCGTTTGCACTCACTTCAAAAATCCGATAAACTTCGCTCGACCATTTGACTGATTCGTCCTCAAAGTAGAAAGACCAACTCCCTACGTGTGAGAATTTTTCTGCACTACGTATCAGCTCTTTCTTCTTTTTTAACTCTTGCTTGAAAAAATGGCGTTCAAAAAAGCTCGGCAGACTATGATGACTAGATTTCGCCTTTTCCCGATACTGATACATTTTCGAAGGTGGAGCCATAACAAATTCACAATGCTCCTCTCCTTTTTTGGCCGAACAAGTCATTTCAATAGCCGTGAGGTCTATTCCATAGCAGCCACTACACCAACCAGAAGAATAACCAGCACTCATAGCGCACACTGCTTCATTAGAATAGCCTCTCTCTCGCACCCAAGCTTCAGCTTCAAAGCTTTCCAGGTGTCGATAGCGCAAGATGAAGTCTTCATTGGCGACGGGATTACTTCCTTCCAAAATCTGGACCTTGGCCCAACCCGTAAACGCAAAATGAAGTGGCCCGGCTGAAAGACACTCAATAGGTGTATCTAAATCCAATTTATCCGCATACTTCCCGGCATCTTTCTTCCCAATAATGTGCGCAATATCAAACAACAGATCATATACAAGTTCAAACGTACTTTCACCCGTATTCTCATCCAGTAGCGTTAATAATCCCTGGAAAAAATCAACAGAAAGTGATGATGAACGCGTTAAAATATAACGCTCTCCGTTTATAGTTATCGCTCCAGAACTCGGGTCCAGCTTTAACCCACTAAAATAGTGAGCCATCTTTTTTTCTAATTTGAGAAATTGATCTGAGAATCGCTCTGGAACTTCCACTGTTCGATTTTCTTGAGCCAATTTTGCAGCCTTTTTTCGCTTGGATTCAAGTTGTACCTCCAGGGCCTCTATTTCGTTTACAATTGTAGTGTATTTGTCCTTTTCCTTTGACAAGATCTGTCAGAATTAATGAATCTTAAATATAATAAATTTCAATCAATCAGCTAACTATCAATCAAAAGTCGAGTTCAATTTTTTAATATTTTTTTGATAAAGACCAGTCAATTTACCGCTTCACTGAGGTACTGTTCTTTTTTTACATCAAAACACAACATAGAACAATGTTCATCTGCAAAATATTCTGCCGCCATCACCCTTATATCATTGGCAGAAATTTGATCGATCTGGTCATGAATTTCCACCAACGTATCAATTCGATCAAAAACGAGTAGACTTTTACCGAAATTCAACATCAGTCCCACATTATTGTCCATACCCAAAGCTAAATGGCCTTTAAGTTGTTCTTTGACTTTTTTTAACTGCGTGGGAGACAATTCTTTTTTGATAAAATGACGCAATTCTTTTTTAATGAGCTGAATGATTTTCTTTTTGTACCGCGGATCCGTACCTGCATAAACGAACCAATACCCAACATCTTTGTAAGCCGTATAACTCGCTTCAATGTTATATGAATAACCGTACTTCTCGCGTATCGAAAGTACTAGTCGTGAGTTTAAAGCTGGACCGCCAAGGATATTCACTAATAATGTAAATACGCGTCTTTTCGGGTCATCATATCCAGGAGCATATCCCCCGAGCATAATATGTGCTTGATAATTTGCTTCTGCTGCCTCGATCTTAAAAGGTTGATTGAGTTTCGGTGGATCTGTTACTGTGCTGCGCGATTTATTTGATACATGGCCAAAATCGCGATTCAATCGATTAAGCAATCGTTTTGGAGGAATATCACCCACAAAAGAGAGTACCATGTTTTCTGGATAAAATAGGCGGTCAACATATTTCAGTAGGTCATCGCGAGTAAACGATTGAACAGATTCCATGGTCCCCAAAATATTATTTCCAAGCGGACTTCCATCAAACAATAACGCCTCAAAGTCATCAAAGATCTTATCTCCTGGGCTATCCAGATACGAATTAATCTCATCAATGACGACCGCTTTTTCTTTCTGAATTTCTTTTTCCGGGAAATTAGAATGAAAGGTAATATCAGCCAGAAGCTCTGAGGACCGAGATAGATGTTCTTTAGTAAACGAAGCGTAAATCGCTATTTCCTCCTTCGTCGTATACGCATTGAGCTCTCCTCCAACCGAATCGAGCCGTGATAAAACGTGAAATGCACGCCGATTGGTCGTACCCTTAAAAATACAATGTTCTAAAAAGTGGGCAAGACCAACTTCATTTTCACGCTCAAATCTAGATCCCGCCAACACCGTAACACCGAGATGAGCTACTAATGAAGGATCGTGCAGATATACCACACGCATTCCATTATCCAACAGATATACTGAAGGTTCAACGTTTCTCATTTAAGGATTTTTCCGGCGAACGTCCCAGCGATCACCATTTTTTATAAAACAAATCCGATCGTGCAGCCGACTGGGTCTACCTTGCCAGAATTCCAGGTGAGAAGGTCGAATTAAATATCCTCCCCAAAATTCTGGTCGTGGAACTTCTTTTCCTTCGAATTGTCGTTCAATATCTTTATAGGCCTTTTCCAACATCGCTCTGCTTTCAACCTCATCACTTTGTTTGGATGCCCAGGCACCGAGCTGACTTCCTCTCGGTCGCGAAGCAAAATAATCATCAGACATCACTGCGGGAACTTTTTCAGCAATGCCGTTTAATCGTACTTGTCGTTCCAGACAGTCCCAATAAAAAAGCGCCGAAACTTTCGGGTTTTGATTGATATCACGCGCTTTTTGACTTTCATAATTTGTGTAGAATACGATACCTTCTTCAACGAGTTCTTTCATATAAACTATTCGCGAAGAAGGCTGTAATTCCACATCGACAGTACTCAAGGTGACAGCATGTGGTTCTGAACAATTGCGCTCAAAAGCTTCTTCGTACCACTTTTGAAACAAGAGCATGGGATCCGCCGACTGAATGCCGTCGCTTAGCTTTCCACTATCAAAATCGGTATGATCATCTCTCAATTTCGTTAAAAATTCTTTCATCGAAATTATTTTTCTTCCTCCTCCGTCTCATCTTCGAAAGACGAAGTTGATTCCTCTTCCTGAACAGATGACTCGTCTTCTTGTTCATTGTCCGCTTCTGGTGCTTCACTCGTTTCTGACACTTCTGAAGAATCCGCTACTTCCTGCTCTTCTTCTGTCATAGGGCGTCGATCAATTTCAACATCGAGATCCGGGTCGTAGGGCATCACCTCCACAATCGGAGACAAAGCAATTGACGGAATTTCAAATGATACAGTCATATCGCTCAAGCTTTCTTTGATTCGATCGTAAGCTTCTCTCACTGTGGCCGCAGTGACGAGAAAATTATTGGAAACCTTTTTTTCTTTGCCAGAATCAGCATCAACACTGACGTAAGTCAATTTACACTTATACCAGTCATCGGCATCTTCGTAATAAAAAATATCGGCATAATCTGTTTTGGATATTCCTGTGATCAAAAACTCGCCCTGGATATTCGTACCGACTTCTTCATAGATGCGTGCTTCAGCATCTGTGAAGGAAACAGCGTCTACCAGGTAAGGTTCTGTGACGCGCTTTAAACGACCATCTTCCAGTTGTTTCGTATATTTCACTTTGATTGTAAACCAACTATTCATTTCTACTGTTTTTTTTCAATTTATCCTCTCGCTTGGGGTGAACAAAATTACGATAATTTTACCGTTTGAACGTGCTATTATTACATATATCAAACTCAAGACGGGCAGCGACGAAAATATCATTCAAGAACGCTTTTGATATAATCTATCAGAAGGGGTACCCTATACCAATGTGGAATTGCGGTTGAAAAGGATTAGGCAGTAAATCCCGTTCTTCATAAATGTACTCACCCGTTGAGGGATTAGTTCCCCACTTATCGATTGCCTCCTGAAAGTAGGGTGTCTTGTCTTGAAAAATCCACCGTGCATTCTCAGGAAGTGCAGGGTTACGTAAAGGAATTCCCAAATCGAGACGCAATATTAAAAAAGTGAAATCAATTCGTAATCCAAATCCGCCAGAGACGCTCATTTGTTTATAGAAATCAGAAGTGAATTTTCCGCCCGGTCGATTTTCATCTTCGTTGTAGGTCCAAATATTTCCAACATCTGAAAACAGTGCTCCTTCTAATATATCTGTGATTTGAAAACGGTATTCCGCTGAAGCACCGAGACGAATATCACCAATTTCTGTAACCGTTCGATTCGTATCCAAATAATATTTGTAAACACCTGGCCCCAGTGATCGCGCCCTAAAACCACGGTTATCATTCGATCCACCACCAAAAAAACTGTAATCAAAAGGCAAGTTGAGCCCATTGTTTGCCAGTGGAATCCCTGCCCCCAGTTGAAGACGGTAATTCATCGATTGATCTTTCGACAAATAATGGTGAATACGGATTTCATTATCAAGCCGAACAAATTGAGAAAAACGCTGTCCCAAAAATTCTTTGAATCCATCTGCATTCACTTCATTGTCTTGGGTGAACACTTCCAAAAGCATACCGGCCATATCAAAATTGGCACCATAAGATAACATAACGTTCCCCTCCCTTGACTCCTGATTGGTCCATTGATATCCTACTTTAATATCTTTCCAAATCGTTTGATTACTGTAAGCATTCAGTAGGAAAAGATCATTTTGTTGTTCAAGCCGATCTTTCAGGGCCTGAGATTTCCCAATGTTAATATACTGGATACCGCCGATAAAAGGAATACCTACTGTAAAGACCTGTGTCCGGTAAACATCGTAAAACTTCCACAAATAATTAAACTGTCCGGTTCTACGCGTAAAAAGAGGTCTCTCTTGATAATTATACGCAACGGAAATCGATGTTTTGGGGTTTTGACGTTTGGATAAATATTTGAGCGGCATCGGTGTTAGTCCTGGTATTTCCAGGGAAATACTGGGTCCTAACTCCAGTGTATTAAAGCTGCGCGTATCTTCATCAATTACTTCCTGTTCGTTGTTAGTGGAAAAGACTTGAGGTTGTGATTCGAAACCACCGCTAAACTGTATCTTTAATTCTTGTCCCGTTCGAAACAAATTTCTATTCGTGTAATTCAAGGAAGAAGAAACCCCCAGATAGCTGTTTGAATGTGTTCCTTTCGGTTCAAAGCTGAAAGTTTGCTTTTTCTTAGGGCTCAAGTAATAGTGCACATCAATACTATGATCATCATTTTCGACGATTTTCGGTTTTACTGATTTAAATAAATTCATTTGGGTAAGTCGGTTGTAGGACTGATTGAGAAATTCTTCTTTGTAATAATTATTGGATTCCAAATAATTCTGAAACTCGAGCAATTCAGCTTTAGCCGTTAACTTACCGTTGTACAAAAAAGTAGCCTTTCGAAATTGCTCATTTCTCCCTGAATAATCGTCGTATACTAATGTATCAAAGGTGGGGATTTGATCATATGGACCAATATTAATTCCACGTGGCTTTAATTCATTTGCATAGAAATTACCCTCATAATTCAATGTATCCAATAAGTGAAAATAAACATTCCGCACCTGAGTATAAGCAAATGGTTTAACTTGCTTCTCTCCCCCCTCTTCAATTTTTCTTTCAGCAATTTCAATAGCAATATGCACAGTCGAATCCCGTCCCAGCGTGTCAGCTTCAAAATGAACATACGACTCTTTAAAACCGTAAAGTGAAGCATTTCTCATGTATTCCGCCAGTGATTTCCGCATTTTACCCAACGCTTCAGCATCAAACCTAAAAGGTGGAACCAAGACATTCTCCCCATTCTTCACATAATCATCATAAACTGTTTGTACAGTGTTATTCTCAGTCTCTAAGCTTATACTATCTACAATATGAACTGTTTGAGGAGATAAATCATAAGTAACCACAGCAGTTTGCTGGTGATCAAAAAACTTGACCTCTGTATCTACTTCTCCATTAAAGTAACCGTTCTTTTTTAGAAAAAGCTCCAACTGTTCTTGTGAAGTTTCCATGGAGGTAGAATCAAAAATTTTAGGAGCTTCTCCAAAATCATACTTTAATCGCTCACGGATTGTAGGTCGCGGATTGATCGTATCTTTTAACTTGACCTTTTTTGGTCGATACGTCTTTTTGTCGCGTCGTATTGCACGTTTTATTCGCCGTTCATTGATCCGTTTTTGACGTTCCAATTTGCGTTCGTTTTTCTCTCTATATTTGAGGTACCTGTCCCGTTGATCGCGCGCAGTTTTTGTTGAATCAATTGCATTGAACATTCGCAATTTAAGTCTCAAACCTAATAATCGATGATTGGGGCGTTGTTTTAAAACATCTCGCACTTTTTCTTTATCTACCCCTTTTGACTTGGGAAGCTCGATTGTATTTTTCTTAAGCAGATAGTACCCCTCGGGTACATTCCGCGTAATATTACAAGCAGACACCAAAATGACCAATATTAGTGTCAACAGATAACCATATGCTTGGAATATTTTCACACAAGCAAAAATACAAGTATTTTAAAGAATTCCGCTAACTTTGTCATCCGTGATTTCAAAGGCAGACATAAAGCACATTCGCTCCTTGCGACGTAAAAAATTTCGGGATCAACATCAGCTATTTATAGTTGAAGGCCATAAAATGTTAAATGCTGCCATCACGCATCGTCCAGAGCTCATAAAGGTCATTTACACGACCTCCCCGGAAGCATTTGAAGCTGCGAGTGATCACGAGATCATTTCCATTTCTTCTAAAACAATGGATCAAATATCCTCACTTCGGAGTCCGCAATCAGTGATTACCATTTGCAAAAAACCTCGGCCACGCGCGGTAAATGCACCACTCATTTTAGCATTAGATACGATCCAGGATCCTGGTAACATGGGTACCATTCTTCGCCTGGCAGCCTGGTTTGGTATTGATGACATCGTAGCATCAGAAGGTTGCGCAGACATCTACAACCCCAAAGTAGTACAAGCTTCTATGGGGGCTATTTTTACTATCAACACCGTAGTACATGAACTCAACAACTATCTCGCTGAAATAAATCAACCTATTTTCGGAGCTGTTCTTGAAGGGGAAAATATTTACAAGCAAGACCTTCCAACATCTGGAGTTATTTTGATGGGAAACGAGGGCAATGGCATCAATGAGGCATTATTACCGCTCATATCTCACCCTATATCAATTCCGAAGATAGGGGTTGGTGAGTCGCTCAACGTTGCCATGGCTACCGGAATTGTTTTATCGGAATTTAGAAGAGCTACACTGGAAGATTAAGTTCTCATAACATTGCATTGTCCGTATTGAACGCGTTTGAATAGCTATAAACTCAACCCCATAAATGTTCCTAAATTTATCACGATCGAAATGAAGTACAAATAGCTTTTTCGAAATTTGTTCATAATTGCCGCAATTAATGAGACAATGGGTACAATGAATAACATCGGCACCATGAGTATCCATAGCATTTCAAAAATGGCACCAGTTATGGCGTATGTGTACACATCAAAAGTATTTCCTAAGATCCAGTATCCACTGGTGACACCACTAAAAACTATGGCAACCGTTCCAGTATAATAGCTATTAAAAGCAGGTGAATTATTGTTCATTGGTCGATTTTAAATTTATGAAGCTATTCAAAGCACTAATACTTCAAACACGAATTTTGGAAGTTAAGCATTTCCGATACCACCAGCAAATAGAATTGTTGTGTTCAATTCGCATTCGTACCTGAAATCACCTCAATAATTGTTCTACTAATTGGTTGGCGTTATTTCACTCCTACAAACCGCACTGCAGAACCTGTTCCTTGATGATACGCTCCTTCAGACAGTTCTACTTCCGTCTGGATCAAGGTATGCTTTTCCAGTGTACTAAAATAATTTTCTAGCTCATCGGTATCGTACAGGATATCCCTATTTTTCGGTCCCCCTACTTTCGGATTTTTTGCACTGTACGCGAGGTGATCTTTGCTAAAAGCCTCAAAAATAAGGATACCTCCAGGCTTCAATAAATCCACAAACTGTTGATGATAATCCTGTTTTAAATGCGGTGGAAAATGCGCGAAAATCAAGGCAATAACATCAAACGATTCTGCTTCGTAATACTGGTCTTCCAGCGAACCGACTTTATAATTAATTTGAACGCCCTTTTTTTCGGCGAGTTGATCTGCTTTTTCTTTTCCTGTATGGCTGATATCGAAGGCGCTCACTTCCCAACCTTCCTCTGCGGCATAAACACCATTTCTACCTTCACCATCCGCAGGCAATAATATTTTTCCAGGATTTAACGCATCGAGTTGCTCCTTAAAAAAAGCGTTTGGCTTCTCACCATACACATAAGCCTCTTCCGCATACCTTTCATCCCAAAACTTCTTCATAACCTTTGTTTTGACAAAAATGATGAAATATACGCACCTCATCGGTAACATTTGTTGCATACTCCGGGGCTCCTTAAATCGAATCAAGGTAGGCATTCTATTGCTTTCGAAATCTGATCACGGCAATTGCCATATTCTACCCGGCAATTATCATGGCTTCATGAACATTTTTTATCCCTGTTTGTCCAATTAAAAGAATCTCTATATATTTACCATGGTAACTATTTAAAACCTATGAAAGAGAAAAGTAATCGCAGAAGCTTTTTGGAAAAGCTCGCCCTTGGGACTGCTGCAGCGGCTTCAGCTCCGTTATTTGGAAAATCTATAAAACAAAACAACAATACAAAAGATATGAAAGCAATTCAAAAAATACGTGCACTTGGATTTCAATGGGAAACAAAAGATCCGTTCTTATTTTGTGTGCACCATGAAGATCAATATCCTAAAGGGGACGACAATTTTGGACCTGCCACCACTTTAGAGGGACGACAATTGGGTTCCGACTTTAACATCAAAGATGGTTGGCGCATGTATCACGGTAAAGAGGTTCCTGGTTTTCCAGGACACCCACATCGTGGGTTTGAGACGCTCACCGTCGTCCGTAAAGGGATGGTCGATCATTCCGATTCTGCAGGTGGTGCCGGTCGCTACGGAGATGGAGACCTCCAATGGATGACAGCAGGGTCAGGGTTGATGCACTCTGAAATGTTTCCACTCATACACAAGGATAAAGAAAATCCGCTAGAGCTTTTCCAAATCTGGTTGAACTTGCCGAAGAAGAGCAAAATGGAACGGCCCGACTATAAAATGTTCTGGAGTGAAGATATTCCAAATTTTAGACATAAAAACGCCTACGTTGAAGTTTTGGCAGGACAACTATTTGATTACAAATCCCCGACTCCACCAACACCTTCATGGGCAAATGATCCAGAAAACCATGTAGGGGTATACAATATTCAATTAGATGAAAACTCCGTATTTCAACTCCCTGCGACAGCCCAAGGGGTGAACAGAACCATTTATTTTTATGAGGGAGCAGAACTAAAAATTGAAGGTGAAACGATACCTGATTACCATGCCGTCGATGTAGAATCAACAGTACCATTAGCATTTGAAACTGGAAATATGAAGGTCAAATTTTTGGTCTTACAAGGACGTCCGATCAACGAACCCGTTGTGCAGCACGGACCATTTGTAATGAATACCCGCCAAGAAATTCAAGAAGCTTTTGCTGACTATCAACGCACACAGTTCGGTGGGTGGCCCTGGCCAAAATATGAGCAGGTGCACGCAAGAGACAAAGGACGTTTTGCTAAATTTAGCGATGGAAGTATTGTAGAGCGGAGTTAATACATTGCCCGAATGACAGAGGTGAGCTTTCTCAAGATAAAATCCCTGTCATTCTTTGAATAACTTATAGTAAGGGTTGTAATTCATTGAACTACACGGAGATACCAGCCATCCATTAAGTCGCTTGTTAAGGTATTATTTGCTTCTCTGGCAAACCACAACTCATAATGTCCTATGGAGGGGTTATTCAGATAATCCCTGGTGTAGGTCAAACTCAAGTCAATCGGTAGGGCTCAATCGGCATAATTGTGATTCAAATCGAATAACAAACCGCTCACCTCTTTCCGAAACCTGCTACGATGTCCCTTCAATAGGCTGGGATTTTGCCAAAATTCTGTAGCGTTGACCAGCTATTTCAAACTCACAAACAACATCTACTGCTATACCCGGTCCCCATTTTGGTCCGCCCTTTGCACCCCCATTCAGCACATGATCATCAACCTGCTTCATGTACGAATAAGTCGTTGTCCAAATTTTGTGCTCGTGAATAACATACTGTTTCTTAAGTTTTACTACCTCTGAAATTGCGAGACTGTCCATTTCAATCAGCTCATTCACTGCCATCAGCGGACTACCATTTTCTTCAGCAACGGGCATGAAATCTCTCCAAAGTGAGGTTCTCAATTCAAAATTTAAGTTGTCGGCGGTCAGATGTTCCGGCGCTGATTTCAACACTTGCGCAAATACGGGATCATTGGTCACTTCACCACCGTATTTTTCTTTATTACAAGCACTGATTATCAGGCACAACGGAATTAAAATCAATAAAGTGTTTTTCATGGTCTCAAGCATATGATAGGGAACATGTCATTATTGTTGGTTATGTTAATACTTCATAATTCGTTTTAGCGATGAATCTTGTTTCCCTTGTATTTTCAAAAAATAAATTCCCGGTTTTAGTTTTGACAAATCGATATTTTGGTCCGAGGTGTAATCTGTAATAACTTTTAATTCCTCCCCGAGCTGATTGAAGATCGCAATAGCTCTAATACGCTGATGCGGTGAATGAATGGCTATTTTGTTATTGAAAGGATTGGGAGCGACAGTGACCTTCATGTACTCGTTTTCGTGCAGTCCCCAAACCTTATTCACGTAACAGTTCGAATAATTAGGATGTTGCCAAACTTGCTGATTTGAAGCGAAAGAGCACGTTAATAACATCGAATCGGGTATTTCACTGCTGAATTTTCTGGGATATTTTGGAAAAAGTGGTCCGTGAATGCTACCGATTCCTTCAATCCAAACTTCGTCGAGCACATCAAATGCAGACACGACAGGTTCATCAAAATGAAAACGCTTATAATAACTTCCGTTGAGTTGTATACTGTCGATCGCAATAACATCGAGCCATTCCTGATTGGTGCCATTGATATTATATAAAACACTATCTCCGATATTGAGACTAAAATCATACAACGTGTCCAGCTGGTTCAACGTATCAAGCAAAAGAACCTGATCATTATCAACAAGTGTGGCACCTACATAGGTAAGATTATTTTGGAATAAAGAATCGTTGGTCATATATAATTTATTCCATAATTCTCCATTAATGGTAGTATCACCTTGAAATCCGTAGATCATCGTCGTCGTAGCAACAAAAGTCGGATCCTGTTGATTTGCAGCTGGATATGTTTCTGCAACGTGCCATTTTGCATCTAATTCTTCATAGTGTAGGTCCATTTGTGCAAAGAACAAAAAAGGTTGGATGAATATAAAGGCGATAATAGAGGCTTGTTTAATCATGTCTTTATCAAGTTTAACATAGCTAAAATAAGAGTTTTAGAAAGAGCTACCAAGTGCAAAGGGGGTAAGTTGTTTCTTAATTTAATTGCTGACGCGATCTTTCAGCCCGCAATAACTGCCATTAAAACGCAAAATTCAAAGTCGGATTTCTACAAACAACCCATCACTATTCAGAAAAGCGTTGTGAGAATACTTCTTCTCATCAAAAACGAATCACTTTCGCATTGAAAAAATTGGTATTGAATAAACTGAGACTGTTCAAAATATATTAGTTTTGATTAAAAGTTGATCAAATGCTTAAACACATCTTCATATTTTTTTGCTTCACTTTTTTTTACTCAGTTTCATTCACCCAAATCACTGATTTAAAAGACCTTCCCGACTCGTTAAAAGCTCAAGTTGATACTATTGATATCGCCGAAAAAAAAAGTAACTTTCTAATGCGCAAATCGTGGGAGTTTATTCCTGATCACCTTGATGTGGCTTATTTGATCATTAAACACTCTGAAAAAATAGCCCGAGATAGAGGGTATTTAAAAGGAATTGCCAATGCAAAAACAACTTTAGGAGCGATTTTTCAATTGCAGTCTGATTTTCCCAAGGCGCTTGAATACCAATTTGATGCGCTGGAAATTTACAAAAATAACGACGATCCTGATTTCAAAAGGAGTTTAGGTTCTGCCTATAATAACATCGGGAACACTTATCTTTTAGCTGAAAATGTAGATGAAGCGTTAAAGTACTACGAACTCTCTTTAGAGCGGCGCACTAAAGAAAAGGATACTGTTGGAGTTATACACACACTTCTAAATATGGTTTCCATTCATTTGACAAAGGAAAAATTCAAAACAGCCATCAATAAAAGCTACTCCATCATCGATTCAATCAACTACTACAACACTTTAAGTACACCAAAATTGTTTGGAGACTCCGATTACTATAGTGTATACAACAACATCATCGAATCCTTTAATAATTTGGATCAACCCGATAGTACTTTAGTATATTTTAGAAAAATTTTGGAACATACGGATACAACGAAAAACCACGCACGCGTTGTGAATGTTTTCCTGGATGGTGCAGTTGCATTTAAAAAGTTACAACAACATCACAATGCCAACTATTATCTGGAAAAAGTTTTGACTATAATTAAGACTGCGGAAGTCAATTACTCCCTCAAAAACAAATCAGATATTTCAAGTAAACTCTATGAATATCACAAAGTTAAAAAAGACTACAAAAAGGCGCTGGAATACTTTGAAGACTATTTTGATTACCAAAAAGAACAGCTTAACGAAGAAAAAAATGAAAAAATAGCTGCTTTTACAAACCAGATAAAATTCAAGGAGAAAGAAAATGAGCTGAAATTGTTAGCAGCTGAAAACAAACTCAAAACGGAACAAGTAAACGCTGCAAATCAAGTTAGAAATGTACTTATCTCATTGGCTTTAGTCATTATTATTGCGAGCATTATTCTTTATAACAAGTTTAAGGTCACTAAAAAACTGAATCACAAAATTTCTGAAAAGAATAACGAAATTGTAGATAGTATTGATTATGCCAAAAGGATACAACGTGCAGTTTTACCCACCTTCAGTAGATTAAATAAGCTTTTCAAAGAAATGTTTGTTTTTTATCAGCCCAAAGATGTAGTAGCAGGAGATTTTTATTGGGTTTACGAAAAAGAGGGAATTAAATATCTTGCAGTTGCAGATTGCACTGGTCACGGTGTACCAGGCGCCATGGTTTCAGTGATTGCAAATAATGCTTTAAATCGTAGTGTCAAAGAATTCAATCTCTCAAATCCAGCTAAGATTCTCGATAAAGCAAGATCCATTATCATCGAAGAATTTGAAAAATCTGAGGAAGATGTCAAAGACGGGATGGACATCGCATTAATTGCAATTCATAACGATAAAATCATCTTTGCAGGCGCCAATAATCCACTATGGATCATTAAAGATAATCTCTACTCAGAAGAAGATTTGGCATTGAGGGCCAAGGACAAATGTTTCGTTGATCATGAAAGGCAACAAACTTTTATTGAACTCGCTCCAGACAAACAACCTATCGGAAAGTATGAGAACCATCAAATTTTCAAAACGCAAACTATTAAGCGGAATCAAGGAGATCGTATATTTCTTTTTTCTGATGGCTTTCAGGATCAGTTTGGTGGAAGTAAAGACAAAAAGTACAAACGATCGCAATTCAGGAAGTTTATTTTCAATCATGCTGACCATTCGATAGAAAACTTTGATCAACTTCTACATCGCGAATTCACTAATTGGATGAAAGATACAGAACAGATTGATGACGTATGCGTTGTGGGAGTGCGACTCTAAACCAAGAATAAATAGATTACGTGATGATTCAACTACATCATCAAATTCAGATTAATTCAACCCGAAAACCTCATGAATTTCTCACGAGGATAAATGGAAGGTCATTTTTATTGGCTTCATATTCGCTGATTAACATTTCTCGCAATGCTTCGTTCTCCCTCATTAACAGAAACATAGCGCCTTGCGCCCTCAGCAACCGTTCATCTTCGTTAATTCCTAAATGAACTTTATAGATTTTCTTCACCACCTGAACAAACTCTCCATAGAGATCGTATTCTCCGCGGTAATGCTCCATAATGGAAGTGAAAGCAAATGCTTCAACAAATGGTTTCCTCACTTTCTCGGTACTTTCGATTTCGTTCCTGCCTGTACATACCTTAACTGAATAGTGTCCCTTTTCACTGATCTTTCTGATGTTGAAGAATTTCACAGCAACCGATAACAAGTCGTCCATAGCAACGGTGTCTTTTGCCCGTTGCTCATCAACAGTCTTACCGACCAACTCAGACATCACTTGAGTAAATAAACTGTCATTTTTTAAATCCGCAAGGAACAGACGACGCAACTGCAGACTATCTTCTGCTTTTAACAACTGCTGGTAATTGTCTTTACTCGTGAAATGGGTTAATAAATAGTCCACAAACGGGACGTGGTTATTAATGAGATCTGAATAACAACTCGGGTTTTCTGTCTCCACGACCTTTTTATTCAAAAACTGCCGATCATTGAATGTATTTTTTTCTATGGTTACAAAATCACCGAAGTGATTCGTAATATCGCATTTTTCCTGTCCCCGACTGATCGTATGATAGAAAACAAGCATTAAGGCAGTTAAAAAAAATCGTCGCATGGATTCATGTTTTTGTTTTCAGGTAGCTCAATTTCTTAAGCTTCGAAGATAATAAAAACTCGGTTATTGTCAAGGGTAAAAGCAAAAAGAAAGTAGCTTATGCAAATGGTAGTTGCCGTTACATGAACTGTAAAGATACTCAGCAAGTCAGCTGCAAGAGCCCCCACTATGTGACAAAAAAAGTGCTTCATCTTTCACTCATATCCAAGATTTTCCAAAGTTAAAATATTCGGGAATAATAAAACCTGATCAATTCAATGCGTAATGAAGTCCTGACGGATAAAACTTTATTCGACGCTCTCACAAACTGTTATCGAAGCATTGTCAAGCGAATGGAAAGTATATTAGAATAAACACTAATTTTGAAATAGAAAATGGAGGTTTGGAAACTAATTCTTCTTGGAGTGGTCATTGGCAGTAATAATCTGGCGGTAGCATTTGGTCTCGGTGCTCTAAATATTCGTGCTTATTGGTGGCGCGTGGTACTCATTTTTGGTCTTTTCGAGTTTTTTATTCCTCTTGTCGGCATTTCAATTGGTCGGAAATTCTCCTCATACATTGCAGATTACGCTTCTATCGTTGGAGGAACACTACTGGTTCTATTTGGTCTCTTTCTTATATATAAGACCCTTCGCACTTCAACAAACCAGGAGCAACGTCTCATCAATCGCATCAAAAGTTGGACTGGAATCATTTCACTATCAGCGGGCTTGAGCCTCGACAATTTAATCGTCGGGTTCAGTATTGGCTTACAAGATGTTCATCCCCTTACAGTAGCCACTGTTATTGCTTTTTCCTCGATTCTATTCACCTTAATCGGGTTGAATTTCGGGAAGTACCTAAAGGCTCGGTTCAGGACCTGGACGGATATTGGTACTGCCGCGTTACTGCTTCTACTTGGCTTTGCAACGTGGTTGGAGTGGCTATAAAAAAAATTCGAGAACCACACGAACGCAGCACACAATAAACGAGGATTTATTCTATAATCCTTACTGACTCGTCAAGCTTTATAAGTCATCGGTTACAACTTTGTAAGTAGGATCTTCAATAATATTCACATCGATGATCTTATCGGCATTTTTTAGTAATTGTTTACAATCCTGACTGAGGTGTTTGAGATGCACAACTTTACCTTGTTTTAAGTATTTTTCTGTCACACTGTTGAGCGCCTCTATGGCAGACATATCGACCACCCTACTCTCTTCAAAATCAATAACGATCTCATCCGGATCGTTCTCTACATCAAATTTGTCGTTAAAAACACTTACCGAACCAAAAAATAACGGTCCATATATTTCGTAGTACTTCACGCCATTGTCATCAAAACGTTTTCGTGCGCGTATACGTTGTGCATTATCCCATGCAAAGACAAGTGCTGAAATAATCACTCCAATTAGTACGGCCAATGCAAGGTTATGTAGAATAACAGTGATCACAGTTACAGCCACCATTACAATAATATCTGATTTCGGCATCTTATTGAATGTTCTCAAACTCGCCCATTCAAATGTTCCTACAGCCACCATAATCATCAGACCTGTGAGCGCTGCCATTGGTAATTGTTCGATTAGCGAAGATCCGAACATGACAAAAACCAACAACATAATTGCAGCTACGATTGCAGATAAACGCGCTCGAGAACCCGAAGAAATATTAATCAAACTCTGTCCTAACATTGCACAACCACCGAATCCTGAGAAGAAACCAGACAACACGTTGGCCGTACCTTGCGCCACAGCTTCTTTATTGCCGCGACCACGGGTCTGAGTGATTTCGTCAATGATATTCAGGGTTAATAAACTTTCAATTAACCCTACCCCAGCGACTACGGCAGAATACGGAAGAATCAGCATGAATGTATCCCAGGTTATTGGAATAGTGGGTACAGTAATTGGCGGAAAACCTCCTTTTACAGACGCTATATCCCCAACTGTAGAAGTTTCGATATCAAAAAAGTAAACGATTCCAAAAACAGCTAAAATAGCTACTAGTCCAGCGGGAATTGCTTTAGTCAGTTTAGGCAAACCCCATATAATTAACATGGCTAATATGACTAAACCGAGGAACATATACAATTGCGATCCTGACATCCATGGTGCGTTGGGATCTGTACTGTCTGTAGTAAACTGACCAATCTGCGAACTAAAAATAATAATGGCCAAACCATTCACAAAACCAAAGATGACCGGTTGTGGAACGAGCCGCATGAGTTTTCCCAGTTTCAATAAACCAGCAATAACCTGAATGATCCCCGCCAGAATAACAGTAGCAAAAACATACTGAATAATCTGATCCATAGTGATTCCCGGGTTCATTTCTTTGAGAGCAGTAATCAGTCCTAAAAAAACGACTGCTACAGCACCAGTAGCTCCAGATATCATTCCAGGTCGACCACCAAGAATAGCCGTTACAATCCCCATCACAAAGGCAGCATAAAGGCCGGTAAGTGGAGGTAATCCTGCTAAAAGTGCAAATGCCACAGCTTCTGGAACCAGTGCTAATGCTACGGTTAGCCCTGAAAGGACTTCGGTTTTATAATTTACCTTCTGTTTGAGATCAAAAAGATTAAAGTACTTTTTCATTTTTAACGATTTATAGTGCGCTGTTCATAACAGCCTGAATTTTTTATAAGAAAATCTATCTAATTGCCGGTTTATCCCCTTATTGATTCAGGGTGGACTCACAATTATCATTTGACACATAATTCGCTCGATTCTTCTGTTAAAAGAGGGCAAAGATAGAGGGATTTTTGGCATCCGAGGTGATCAAAAGCAGAAATAATAAATTGGTTCGATAATGTCCTATCAAAAAATACGTATACCATTGTTAAATAACCACTTAATAGCTAATCCGTTTTCAAGACAAAAAAATAAAGTCTGCTTAATATTTCTTCTGAAATTGTGCTCGTGATTAATTGGAATCGAACTGTATAAAACCCAGCAGCGTACTCGCTATAGATTTCATAATCCGATTGAAAAACAAACCATGGAAATCATATTATATGAACGATTTGTTCTAGGGTGAATATTTTCACTCAACGATTGCTACGCGAAACTACTTAGTTAGTTGAAGCTACGGCGACAGTAAATTTGAATCCACAATTTTAGTTATAGTTTTCATGAGAGCATGAACAAATTTATAATCCATATCGTATTCTTATTTTCCTCGTTGGTTGTTTACGCACAATATCAGTACACTGTTGAGGTGACTCCCAATGCAGTACCGAAGCAGCATTTAAACGCCATTGCGCAATCAATAGACCACACGT
>CAJXMN010000031.1 GCA_913056215.1 uncultured Flavobacteriales bacterium
CTGCGATCCAGAAATCGGCGATCTTACTCCGCGACTATGAAGGTTATAGTTATGAAGAGATTGGTGAGATACTGGAATTGAAACCCTCACAAGTAAAAGTTTACATATACCGAGCGCGCAAGCAATTGCAGAAATACATTGGAAAATTAGAAGCAGTCATATAATGAAGGTTACCAAGGAAAATTATGAAGCATATCTTTTAGACCTTTGGGAGGGTAATCTCTCAAAGGAAGAGGAGGTGGTGCTCAATGATTTTCTGGCCCAACATCCAGAACTGGATAGTGATGATGTATTAGCACTTCAGGATGATGTTTCAATGACTAAGCCAGAGGAGAAGTTTGATAAAACTGGAGTTCTTTATGATTCGGTCAACCAACAAAATGCACTGTACTTTTTCGTTGCATACTTCGAAGGAGACCTGTCGAATGACGACAAAAAAGAGGTAGAACAGTTTGTTAGAGATCACCCTTCTTATTCAAATAAATTCAAACAATTTGGTAAGGTACATTTACCCCCAGAAAAAATACGTTATCCATACAAAAGAGAATTACAAGCTGGTAAGGGTGATGGACATTTCATTTCAATCGCTGCTCGCAACTGGATGATTGGTGTTGCTGCCGCTTCATTTGCTGCTTTCTTTTGGTTTATGGGTTCTATATCAAATACGGGTGACACGCATTATGCACAGGAGCGTTTAGCTGTTTCGATCGATGATTATCAGTATTCACCTGTCTTATTCAATGTTCGGAAGGATAAGAAAAATGAGCAAGTGAATGACGTTACCGCTAATACTACTCTTGTTGCTTCAAAAAGTAACATCACCAAAGTAAAAGGGGAGCTGAGAAATACGACGGTTCCGAAGCGAACGAGTAGAGCTCAACTTACAACACAAAAGAAATCGTTCGCTAATGTCAAAGCTAGTGGTTTGAACAACGTAATGGCGGCATTAGAACCTCAGCAAAACGATAAAGAAGTCTCCGTCGCGCAAAATAAACGGACTAAAACCAAAATGAATCAAGAAGAGATTCCAACAATATTAGACGTTACAGCTGCTTATTTGAAACGTAAAAAAATACTGAATAGCGGTCGAAAACCTGACTTAAAGAACATCTTAAACACCACGTTATCTGGCGTCAATGACGATAAGCCTATATTGGCCGTTAACGAGGGATCAGATAGTAAACGTACTGTTATTCAGTTGGGTGAATTCAAATTTGAACGCACTTCAAAAAAGTAAAAAAGTGCTGTAACAAATCATTTAGTTAATCGTCTTACAGGTAAATTAAACGAAAAATTATGAAAGGAATAATTACATTATTAGGAGCAGTTTTCTTTGTGAGTTTGTCATTTGCTCAAGAAGAAGAAAAAAAGGATACAACCAAGATCTCTTACAAAGGAAAAGTGATCACAATCACGCAGAATGATAGCGATACCACTGTTGTTAAAGACGAAGACGATGATGATGAGTGGGAAGTAAATCACTGGAGAGGCTTAGAATTTGGAATGAATGGTTATTTCACTTCTGATGATTTTGGAATCAATAATGATCCGAACAACATCTACCTGGAATTGGATTATGCCAAAAGTTTTATGATTAATTTAAACTTGTGGGAATTCAACACAAAACTGGGTACAGAGAAGTTTCGATTTTTCACTGGTTTAGGTTTTCGCTTTAATAGATATGCATTAAAATCAACAAGTTCTTCTCTGGCATATAATGATACGACCATATTTGCAGCTCAAGATAGTATGAAAACTTTCGACAAGAATTTTTTAAATACGTCATACATCTCGGCTCCCATATACTTTACATTGATGCCCGGGAACGATCCAGAAAAAAGCTTCCATTTTTCTGCGGGTGCTGTTGTGAGTTACCGAATTGGTTCGCGCGTGAAACAGAAATATGTTGTTCAGGATCAAAAACGTAAAGATATCAATAAGGGCCACTATCACCTCAGTCCATTTTTAGTTGATGCGAGTGTCAGGTTTGGAGTGGGGAAGTTTACAGTTTTTGCGAACTATGGTCTGACCAGTTTATTTGAATCTAGCAAAGGTCCAGATTATCGTCCTTTTTCAGCAGGCTTAAGTTTAAATTTTTAAGGAAGAAACAAAGTAGAGAACAATTGGCGTCCGAGAGGGCGCCTTTTGTGTTTTATCGTTTTTGCCATTTGATAAGCCTTGGTTCATGTAAATGAGCCTGTACGAATTACATTGGATATTTATTTAAGCAATAAAAAAGTGCCGACCCTCAGGCCAGCACTTTTTTCTATTAACAATGAATAACAAATAATAGCTCGATTATTTATCCACCTCTACATTGGCCAACTCTTCGGCCTTGTAGTCTCCGTTATCCAATTTTTTCTTGACTTTTACAAATGTTTCAATCGTGTAAGATACATCTTCCAATTCGTGCACAGCAGTAGGGATTAATCTTAACATGATTGTCCCTTTAGGCACAACTGGATAAATGACGATCGAACAGAAAATATTATAATTTTCACGTAAATCGAACGTGAGGTTCGTAGCTTCAGCCAGATTCCCTTCTAAAAACACGGGAGTAACTGGTGAGTTTGTGTTACCAATGTTGAAACCAGCTTCTTTTAAACCACTTTGTAAAGCAGTGGCAATTTTCCACAGATTCTCTTTGTGCTTCGGTTGTGTTCTCAATAACTCAAGTCGCTTTCTGGCTCCTACAACCAATGGCATTGGGAGTGATTTGGCAAACATCTGAGAACGCATGTTATAGCGCAAATACTCTACAATATGCTCTTTGGCACAAATAAATGCACCAATGGAAGCCATTGATTTAGCAAAAGTGCCAAACAGAACATCTATTTCTTCGTGGACGCCTTGGGCATCACCAGCACCCATACCTGTTTCTCCAATCGTTCCGAAGCCGTGAGCATCATCAACAAAAAGACGAAAATCATATTTTCCAGACTTGCGAAATTCAACAAGACCTTTCAAGTCACCTTGGTCTCCTGCCATTCCAAAAACACCTTCGGTAATCACGAGAATACCACCATCATTTTTGTCAGCAATTTTTGTGGCGCGCTCCATTTGCTTGTCGAAGCTCTCCATGTCGTTGTGCTTAAAAACAAAACGTTTTCCGGCATGTAAGCGCATACCGTCAAGTATGCAGGCGTGTGATTCACTGTCGTAAACAATGACATCATTTCGTCCTACCAAGCTGTCAATAGCAGAAACCATACCCTGGTATCCAAAATTGAGCAGGATGGTGTCTTCTGTTTTCATAAAGTCCGAAAGCTCGTTTTCCAACGCTTCGTGTTCGTGTGTTTGACCAGTCATCATGCGGGATCCCATCGGGTAAGCCATACCCCATTTTTTAGCGGCGTCAGCATCTGCCTTGCGTACTTCTGGGTCATTAGCCAGGCCTAAATAATTATTTACGGACCAAACTAAACATTCAGATCCGCGAAACATCATTTTGTTACCAATTTCGCCCTCTAATTTGGGGAAGGTAAAGTATCCGTGAACTCCTTTTGCAAACTGACCGATCGGTCCTCTATTCTCTTTGATCTTTTCAAATATGTCTCTAGCCATAAATGTTGGTTTTCAGCAAACAGTTGCCTGCCGATATTAATATGCCTGCAAAGATAGCCTATTTTTGGAGAAAGGCATAGCAATCCCTTTGATTTATTGCACTTGACGTTGTGTATAAGTTGACTGGGAGACAATTGATTTGAAGCTGGAAGTGGGCTATTTTGTTGTTGATAAAAACATTAGATAACATTTACTTCCCGCTCTAAATGAATCCCAAATCGTTCTTTAATATCATCGAGAATGCGTTGTGATAAATCATAAATTTCTTGTCCTTTCGCATTGTCATAATTAACGAGTACTAAAGCCTGATTGGTGTGGACGCCGTAATCACCAAAACGTTTTCCTTTCCATCCAGCAGTGTCGATGAGCCATCCGGCGGGAATCTTTACGCGATCATCGTCAAGGGAGTAGGAGGGAATATCAGGATGAATTTCCTGTATTTTTTTGAGAGCACTTTTACTAACCACTGGGTTTTTAAAGAAACTTCCAGCATTTCCAATTTTTTTGGGGTCTGGTAATTTAGATTGACGAATGGAAATAACAGCATCGCTAACATCCTTTATTGTCGGATTCGTAATGCTTTTATTCTCCAGTTCGGATTCAATAGCTCCATACGACGTATTGACTATATGTGCTTTGTTTAACCGATAAGTTACACTGGTGATGATGTATTTACCTTTGAGGGCTTTTTTAAAGATACTTTCGCGATAACCAAACTCACAGGCGGCATAATCAAAGGTTTTCTCCTTGCCGGTGGCTATGTTAAATGCTGTAAGTTCTTGGAAAACGTCCTTAATCTCTACACCATAGGCGCCGATATTCTGCATAGGGCTGGCACCGACACTACCAGGAATCAATGATAAATTCTCAATTCCTCCCCATCCTCTACTAATACTTTGCAACACGAATTCGTGCCAGTTTTCACCAGCTCCAACTTGTACAACTACTGAACTGTCATCCTCTTCAACGATCGCTATACCTTTGATTCGGTTCACTAACACGAGTCCTTCATAATTTTGAGTGAAAAGGACATTACTTCCACCTCCTAATACGGTGATCTCCTTAGTTGGGTGCTGCTCAAGTATTTCACTGAGTTCATGTGTTGAAGAAAAAATACCGAGTGATTTTACACGGGCACTTATGTTAAATGTGGTGTATGGTGCTATATCGACATTCGCTTTAATCATGGGTTCTAAGCTTTTGTACAAAGTTAACTTTTCCTGTTGCGCACAAATTATTTTTTCAAATGTTTTAATCTTAATGGTTTTTTAATAACCCGATTTTTACTTTTGTAAATATGTTAAAACAAGTAGATTTAGAAACGATAAACGCCTTTAATAAGGGTACGCTCATGGAACATTTGGGTATGAAGTGTGTCGAAGTGGGAGATGATTACGTAGTAGCTACTATGCCCGTCGACCATCGTACACATCAACCGATGGGTTTGTTGCACGGTGGTGCAAGTGCAGCTCTTATTGAAAGTATTGGCTCCATGGGATCAACGTTGCTACTCGATGTAGAGGAGGAAGTGCCCGTAGGTATTGAGATTAATGCAAATCATGTTGGGGGCATGAAGTCCGGAACGGCAAAAGCAATAGGGAAAATAGTGCATGCAGGTAAACGCACCCACGTATGGCAAGTCGATGTATATGATAGTGCAAACGACACTCTGGTATGCACAGGGAGACTGACTGTAATGATCGTACCAAGAAAAAAATAGTATGAAAGGATTTTTAGCTTATAAGTTTCCGGATGGAGCAATCAAAAAAGCCACAGGTGATTGGGAGAAGAGTTCGCTTATTCAACTGCCCAATGATGTTTTTTTTGTGACTGACTTTAATAAAGAAAACTGTTACTTTTTTCGAGAAGAAAACACGAGTATTGATGAAAGTAAAATTCCATTTACCTATCGTACGATCGATTCTGTTTTTATTGCTAACAGAAATGCTTATCTGAATGGATTGGATGTTTTTATACATGAGTTTGAACCGCGTGATATTCAAAAAGCTGTTTTTTCAAGAATTCACGCCGTGGAAAAATCTACGAACAAAAAGCCCCTTGAGATTTTCCATGCTTTAGTAGATAAATATGGAGATGAGGCGTTAATTTATTTAATGACAGATCCTGCTTTTGGAACATGGATCGGAGCTACTCCTGAAGTATTGTTAAAGGGAGGAGAAACAACGATTGAGTCTATGGCTTTGGCTGGAACTAAAAGTGATGAAGATCAAGAGTGGACCAAAAAAGAGTACGAAGAGCAGGCTTTTGTAGAAGATTATATTGAGCAGCTCATTCGCGAACAGTCTCCTACCGAATTTGAGAAAAGTGAAGTCAAAACGGTAAAGTCGGGAGCGGTATATCACCTTCGTACAAGTTTTCAATTTCATCTGCCACCATACAAGTGGAATGCATTAATTGACACCATGCATCCTACTCCTGCAGTTTGTGGAACGCCTTCGATTGATGCGAAATCACTTATTAATAGTTTTGAGCCTCATAAGCGCGAATTTTATACTGGATTGATTGGGAAAATAGGGTTAACGCAACTGGATATTTATGTGAATTTGCGGTGCATGCAAGTATTGGAAAATAAATTTGCTTTATATGTCGGGGGCGGTATTACACGGAATTCAGATATTGCCAGTGAGTGGCGTGAAACAGAAGAGAAAAGTCGCACACTTTTAAATGTGCTAGAGGATTAATTAAAGCTGATGGTACTGATATTTGCATCGATCTGGATTTCGTTATGATGAGGTAAAGTAGCATATTCAGTGAATTGCCAGTAAATAACGTTTGGCATATCTGCTATACGTAGTTGCCTCGAATAGGCCGCCAACCAAAACTGATGTTCGGAAAACCGCCGTTTATAATAGCGTTGATAGTCGTCGAGGGAACAATAAATGATGGGGCGAAAACCAGAGGAATTTTCAACGATTTTTAGCCAGGTTTTTATAGAGTCTTCGTGGTGATATGCAGTATCAAAATCAATTTCTATATCAAGAACGGGGGGTAAGTCAACAGAACTTGGTTGCCAAACGTTGAGAAAGTGTTTTGCTTGTTTAGAAGCAGATGCCGTGCTCTGGTAAAAGTGATATGCGCCATGCCTTATATTGCTTTTTTTGAGTGCCGTTCGGTTTCTTTCCCATTCAGGATCAATCCAGTTAATCCCTTCAGTGGCTTTTACGAAAACAAAATCAATTGATGGCGAGACTGCGTTAGATGATAATAATGTATCCCATTGAATCGTCCCTTGATGGTGAGATACATCTATGCCAAAGCTTCGGTGATCGACTGGTATAGCGACATGGAAGTTGTTGTTTGCTGGAAAAGTGTTATTCCCTAATGCTGCAAGAATTAAAACCATCAACCCTGTATCTAACACATTGAGGGTGCGATTGTGTTTGCTAGATATTTTTCTACGCATGGTAGACGAAAACTAAAAAAGGGGTTCAAAAAATGAACCCCTCTATATAAATGTGTTGATAGCTATTTTTAGAACTGACGTTTTTCTTTGATACGAGCAGATTTACCTGTTCGATTACGGAAGTAGAAGATACGCGCTCGACGAACGGCACCTTTCTTAAGTACTTTGATTTCGTCAATGAACGGAGACTCTATTGGGAAAATACGTTCAACACCAATGTTCCCAGACATTTTACGGATTGTAAAGGTTTCCGTAGCTCCAACGCCTCTACGTTGAAGGATGGTTCCCGTAAACTGCTGAATACGCTCTTTATCTCCCTCTTTAATCTTATATGAAACAGCAACTGTATCACCTGCTTCAAAAGAAGGTATGTCTTGTGCTGTTGAAAATTCCTTTTGAACTTCTTTTATTAAATCCATGACTTCTACTTTTATCTTCTCCAAAATTGGGGTGCAATATTACGGAAAAAAGATGAAATGATAGTTACAATTTTAATTTTTTTTCAAAAAATAATGGCTGATATCATTTCATTGAAAAAATTTAGAAATCGATGTCCAACTTGAATTTTTGGCGTAACGTTTTGAGGTGTGGATTGCGTTCAATCATGGCTTCGTATTTATCCTTTCCAGAATACAGCTTTTTCGTACCGTTGTCCTGTGATCCCTCCTCTATTTTAAGTTGAATCAATCCATTTTTAAGTGTTTTTTTGAGGTGCCCGAGTAATTGCGTTTCATTCGTTTGCAAAAACTTTAATTGTACATCATTATCCACATAATGTACGACGGTGTAATCTTCTTTCAATTCTGGGTCTCGTGTCGTTAAAGCAGTAAACAACGTGTCCATACCTTTGTCTCGCATTTCAAATGCAAATTTACGCCAGGTCATTTTAAGATCATCAATAGAAAATGCATTCTTAGGCTGGTCGCTCTTGGCAACTTCCTTGTTTTCTTTGCTTTGCTGGTCGCCTTCGGCATAAAGATCCTTGATACCAAGAAATCGACGGTCGAGCTTTCCTGTAGGGTTGGTGAGTTTTTTAGCTTCTTTTTGTTGAGGTACCCGTTCTGGTTGTTCGCTTTCCTTGTTTTGGGATGTTTTCGGATTTTTTTGAGGGCGCTCCTGCTGGCCTTTAAATGGAATGATGCTAACGGGGTCCGTCAGGGCTTTTTTTTTTCCAACTCATTTTTGATTGAGCAGAGTTGCATGAGGGTAAGCTCCACAAGTAAACGTTGATTTTTTGATGCTTTGTAACTTCCGTCTGCCTTACTTAAGACTCCAAGAGCGCGCATGATGTGTTTTGCTTCTATTTGTCCTGATTGCTCAAGGTATTTCTCTTTTATGGAATCTGCTACCTCTAATAGTTCAACGGTTTTCTGATCTTTACAAATCAGTAAGTTACGGTAATGCTCTGAAAGTCCGATTATGAATTGATGACCATCAAAACCATTGTCTACTATTTCGTGGTATAGCAGCAAGCTGCTCGACACATCTTCATCGAGGGCATATTCAACCAAGCGGAAATAATAATCGTAATCGAGTACATTGAGGTTCTCGATCACGGTCTTGTATGTGAGTGTCTTACCAGAAAAACTCACGATTTGATCAAAGATGGAAAGCGCATCGCGCAAAGCACCATCCGCCTTTTGTGCAATTAAGTGCAACCCTTCATTTTCTGCATCGATCCCCTCTTTTACGGCAATTTGACTCAAATGGTCAGCGATATCAGAAATTTTTATACGGTTGAAATCAAAAATCTGACACCTTGATAAGATGGTGGGTATAATTTTGTGCTTTTCCGTTGTTGCCAGTATAAAAATAGCGTGCTTCGGAGGTTCTTCCAACGTTTTTAGAAATGCATTGAAAGCTGCAGTTGATAACATGTGTACCTCATCAATGATGTATACCTTATACGCTCCTAACTGCGGAGCAATTCGGACTTGATCGATAAGACTTCTGATGTCCTCTACACTATTGTTAGAAGCAGCATCCAGTTCATAAACATTCAGTGATTGGCCTTCATCAAAAGAGAGGCACGATTCGCATTCGCCACAGGCCTCAATATTTTCTGTTCGATTTGAGCAGTTAATCGTTTTAGCTAAAATTCGAGCTGTCGATGTTTTTCCAACACCTCTTGATCCACAAAATAAAAAAGCTTGTGCGAGTTGATCATTCTTAATTGCATTCTTTAACGTTGTTGCAATCGATTTTTGACCCACTAGCGTGTCAAACGTTTGAGGACGATATTTTCTAGCTGATACAATGTAATCGCTCATACTACAAAAATAACAGAAAAAGTTACGACTTGAGCGAATCTAATTGTAAAGTTTTTAACATCCAAGGATTGCATATGATGCAAGAAGCTGTTAGTGCTCAATAGTAGATTTAAGTGCGCTCAAAGCCTTGCTCCATCGTTGTTGCTCCACTTGAGTCATTTCTATGTTTACAGGTTTAATAGTGCGATTACCGATCTTATAAACCCAATTTAAATAGATGTCCTTTTCAGGCGAGTAGTGAGCAAATGGAGCTTGTCGTTCTTCTGTAGAAAAATAATAATTTGCTAAGGTTATCGCTGTTTGAGCAACACCATATTTTGTTGCTTTTTGAGTTGCTCTGATTCGGTTGGCTGCATTCAGTAATTCTTCGTTCATCGACTGCAACTCATCGACGGAACAAATTTCGTTAAGCGGTTTGCCATCAAGGGAGGTTTTACTCCATAACGGAATCATGTGTGTGCCGTGTTCTCCGATTACTGTTGTTGAAATAGCTGAAGTAGGGCGTTTGAAATGGGATGCTATGATCGTTTTGAGGCGATAGGTATCCAATAACGTCCCGGTTCCTAAAACCGTTAAGCTACGTCCTAGTTTTTGATGTATCCAATGACAAATCGCTTCAACCGGGTTCGATATAGAAACGATTAGCGCATTTTTTGACAGCGAAATACCTTCAAAAACTTGCTCTATGATTGCTTTGTTGTCATGGGCCTTTTGCCGTCTATTCTGTCCTTTCTCGCCGCGAACGCCAGCTGTGTAGAATATAAGGTCACTGTTATTAAAATGTTCTCTTTTGTTCCAGAGTATCGTGTTGCCGTTCGGAATTGCAGCGTGAGAAAGATCTATAATACCACCTTCTACTTCGGAAGAAGGATCCATAATATTGATCGTGATACCTTTCGTCTCAGCATTCAGCAGACTGCTAATAGAGGCACCCGTTTCTCCAAACCCTATAACTGTAGCTGTTTTAATAAAAAAATCCATGTCCACAAGATAATTATCTTCTTGTGAACATGAATCTTATAATCACTAAAAAGTACGATTTATGATGATTGTCAGGTTAACCGAGGTAAGCTTTGAGCATCTTGCTTCTAGAAGTGTGTTTTAACCTACGAATAGCTTTTTCTTTAATCTGGCGAACTCGTTCTCGCGTTAAGTCAAAGCGCATGCCTATTTCATCCAAACTCATTTGACGATTACCGTCAAGCCCAAAATACAACTTTAATACGTCCGCTTCTCGTTGTGTTAGCGTTTTTAGTGAACGATTGATTTCTCTCTGTAGTGATTCGTGAATCAAATCATTTTCGGGACCTGGAAGGCTATCATTTTCCAATACATCATACATGCTAGAACTTGATTCATCGCCTTCTTTTAGAGGAGCATCCATTGATACGTGTCGACCACTTGAGGCGAGTGCTTGTTTTACATCAGCCACCGAAATCTCTAGGTGATGAGCAAGCTCATCTGCAGAAGGAGGGCGTTCCAATTTCTGCTCTAATTCAGAATAGGCTCGATTAATTTTGCCTATTGAACCAATTTTGTTGAGTGGTAAACGAACAATGCGCGCTTGTTCAGCCAATGCTTGTAAAATCGATTGGCGAATCCACCACACTGCGTAAGAAATGAATTTGAACCCACGTGTTTCATCGAAGCGTTGAGCAGCTTTTATCAATCCAAGATTTCCTTCATTGATTAAATCTGGTAGTGTTAAACCTTGATTCTGATATTGCTTCGCTACTGAAACGACAAAACGCAAGTTGGCTCGCGTAAGTCGGTCAAGGGCTTGTTGATCACCCATGCGAATGCGTTTAGCAAGTTCAACCTCTTCTTGTGCAGTAATTAATTCTACACGACCAATTTCTACGAGATACTTGTCAAGTGATGCTGTCTCTCTATTCGTTACTTGTTTACTTATTTTTAGCTGTCTCATATTGTTTTTCCTCTCTTGTTTTTAGGCACGAATTAAGTTAGATTCATGCTTTGTATTCATCATTCTATATATATAACGAATTAATTCACTAAAAAGTTGGCTCTTTTTAATATTTTTTGTAAAGAAGTCGCAAAATAACATTTCGATTATATTGATGTGATTTTCCTTAAATTGCGTTGAACAATTGATTTAAAGGTGGTAAAGACTCTTATATTTGTTGTTTAAAAATCGAAAACCAGACATGAAGGAAATTATAGAAAGGGCGTGGGAAGATCGCGAATTATTGAAAGATGAGGAAGTTGTGAAAGCTATTGAATCGGTAATAGAAGGGTTGGATAAAGGCACATATCGCGTGGCCTCTCCAACGGATGATGGCTGGAAGGTAAATGAGTGGGTCAAAAAAGCAGTTGTCATGTATTTCCCTATTCGACAGATGGAAACAATAGAAGTCGGACCTTTCGAGTTTCACGATAAAATGGCACTCAAAACGAATTATAAAGAACTTGGTGTTCGCGTAGTACCTCACGCGATTGCGCGGTACGGCTCATACGTTTCGAGTGGTGTGATTATGATGCCTTCTTATGTTAATATAGGTGCTTACGTGGATGAAGGAACGATGGTTGATACCTGGGCGACAGTTGGATCGTGTGCTCAAATTGGAAAAAATGTACACCTTAGCGGAGGTGTCGGTATAGGTGGTGTACTCGAACCGCTTCAAGCTGCACCAGTAATTGTCGAGGATGGAGCTTTTATTGGTTCGCGTTCTATTGTTGTTGAAGGTGTTCGGGTGAAAAAAGAAGCTGTATTGGGGGCAAATGTCGTGTTGACAAAATCGACTAAAATCATTGATGTTACTGGAGATGATCCAAAAGAGTTGCGTGGTGAAGTACCCGAGAGAAGTGTGGTAATTCCTGGGTCATATACAAAAAAGTTTCCCGCTGGAGAATACCAGGTGCCTTGCGCTTTAATCATAGGGAAAAGAAAGGCAAGCACCGATCTCAAAACTTCATTGAATGATGCATTACGCGAGCACAATGTAGCGGTATAGCTCGATTGAATTATAGCTGTAATGGACAAGGATCAGTTAAAAAAATGGAAGGAGAAGCGACGGCAGCGCAAAGCTTCAATGAATCATGATGATTTGTTGAAAGGAATACGAGGTGGCGACCTTCAGGCACTAAGTAGCGCGATTACGTTGTTGGAATCCAGTCGAAATCGAGATCAGAAGATTGCTCGTCAACTTGTATCCAGTTGCTTACCTGTCCAGAATAAAACCGTTCGTGTTGGTATTACAGGCGTACCAGGTGTAGGTAAGAGCACCTTTATAGAAGCATTTGGTCAACATGTGATTGATCAGGGGTATAAAATTGCCGTGCTTGCTGTAGATCCAACTTCGGAGAAGAGTGGGGGAAGTATTCTGGGAGATAAGACAAGGATGACTGAGTTGTCCGCTTCCCCTCAAGCCTTTATTCGACCTTCAGCAGCTGGTAAGTCGTTAGGTGGAGTGGCACGGAAAACGCGTGAATCTATTATCTTATGTGAGGCAGCGGGGTTTGATTACATTATGATTGAAACCGTTGGAGTTGGTCAATCTGAAACTGTGGTCCATTCCATGGTTGATTTCTTTCTTTTGCTGATGCTGGCAGGTGCTGGAGATGAATTACAAGGAATCAAGCGCGGCATCATGGAAATGGCAGATGCATTGGTAATTACGAAAGCAGATGGCGAAAACTTACTTCCGGCACGAAAAGCGAAAAAAGAGTATCAGAACGCGATGCATTTGTTTCCTCCAAACGACAATGAATGGATTCCAAAAGCAATGGTTTCTTCTGCATTAGAAGATCGCAACATTGATAAGGTTCACGATACGATTGAAAGTTATCTCAATACGACGCGAGTCAACGGCTGGTTTGATAGGAAACGCAGAGAGCAGGATCGCTATTGGTTACATGAGACGATTAGTGATACGCTTATCAGCGATTTCTATAATAATAGCGTAATCAAACCGTTTTTGGATCAAATAGAGAAGGATGTTGTGGAAGGGAGGAAATCTTCTTTTGAGGCAGCTGACTTACTTATGAAAAAATATCGAGATGAAAGCAGTTAAATTATTGTGCGTAAATCTTGTCGTATTCATACTATCATCGTGTGGAACTGAGCATGAATCAAAAAAGCTTAGTGATAATAATGAGAATGGAGTGAATAGTGCTTCTGCAATCGTAGACAGTTCTTATCAGTTTTATGGTGCGGATGTAATTAATGAAAAGTCAGTCACTTTTGACTTTCGGAAGCATGAGTATCGATATGTTCATAGTGATTCAGGTTTGGTGCGACAACGAATTCTAAAGGAAAGTAGCGATTCCGTGGTGAGTGATGTTTGGTACGAAAATGAGTTACAACGTTTTATTAATGGCGACCCTATAGAACTCACTGGTAAAGAAGAAAAAGCGTATAAAAACAGTATCAACAGTGTCTTTTACTTTGCATTTTTGCCAAAGAACCTCAAAGATCCTGCTGTGAATCTGAGTTATATGGATGAGGTTCGGCTCAACGGTAAGTTATATCATAAAATTAAGGTAACTTTCGATCAGGAAGGAGGAGGAGAGGATTACCAAGATGTTTACCTCTACTGGTTCGATCAAAAAGACTATTCGATGGATTATTTAGCCTATTCCTATATTACTGAAGGAGGAGGAATGCGTTTTCGCTCATTTAAAAACAGGAGACGATTTCAAGGCATCGCTTTTCAGGATTATATCAACTATAAGCCGAAATCTGATGATATCGGGTTAGAGTATACAGATCAAGCATTTGAAAGAGGAAATCTAACAGAAGTGTCTCGAATTGAATTAGAAAATGTGAGAGTAGACTGATTTAAATGTTATGTTTAGAGGTTAGAAGGCGATAATTTGAAGATAGAATTTTGCGATGTTGACTTTCGCAATTTAAACTGCACTTAACCCAAAAAGAGAGCCGAAGAATTTTGAATATGCCCGCCTGTCGTCTGAAGAGCCAGACCTTTTTTAGGAGTCTCTTAGTCGGACAGGGAACAGCAGAAGTCTGAAGTATAGCACTCTAAACTCAAAACTTTATCCCCTACATACCTGGCATACCGCCTCCTTTCATTTGCTTCATCATACTCGCCATGTTCTTTTTGTTGCTCATCATTTTCATCATCTTTTTGGTATCGTTGAATTGTTTGAGCAATTTATTGACCTCTTGTATCGATTGACCACTACCTTTAGCGATTCGTTTTTTACGACTGGCATTGATGACCTTTGGGTTTTCTCTTTCTTCTGGACTCATGGAGTAAATGATAGCTTCAATGTGTTTAAAAGCATCATCTTCAAGTTCAACACCTTTCATGGCTTTACCCATCCCGGGAATCATTCCCATAAGGTCTTTGACGTTACCCATTTTTTTAACTTGCTGTAATTGTCCGAGAAAATCGTTGAAGTCAAATTGATTCTTCTTGATGCGTTTTTGGAGCTTTTGCGCCTCTTTTTCGTCGTACTGTTCTTGTGCGCGCTCCACCAACGAAACCACATCACCCATACCGAGAATCCGATCGGCCATACGCTTGGGGTAGAACACATCGATGGCGTCCATTTTTTCTCCCGTACCCACAAACTTGATGGGCTTGTCCACGACGGCTTTAATCGAAATTGCAGCACCACCACGTGTATCACCATCCAGTTTCGTGAGGATCACTCCATCAAAATCAATGCGCTCGTTGAATGTCTTGGCCGTGTTCACTGCATCTTGTCCAGTCATCGAATCGACAACGAATAAAGTTTCGGTGGGCGCTATTGTCGTTTTTAATGATGAAATTTCATCCATCATCTGTTCATCGATTGCTAAGCGACCTGCGGTATCAATTACGACAACATTATTACCATTGCTTTTAGCGTGTTCAACAGCTCTCTCTGCAATCTTTACAGGATTTTTTTCTTCTTTGTCCGAAAATACCTCTACGCCAATTTGTTCACCTAAAACGTGAAGTTGGTCAATCGCTGCAGGTCGGTAAACGTCACATGCCACTAAGAGTGGGTTCTTTCCTTTTTTATCTTTTAGAAAGTTCGCTAGTTTACCAGAAAAAGTTGTTTTACCAGAACCTTGAAGGCCTGCCATTAAAACTACACCTGGATTCCCTTGGTAATCGATTTCTGTTTCATCACCCCCCATGAGTTCGATGAGCTCCTCATGACAGATTTTAATCATGAGTTGACCCGGGGAAACTGTGTTGAGAACATCGCGACCAAGTGCCTTTTCCTTAACCGTATTCGTAAATTCTTTAGCGGTTTTGAAGTTAACATCGGCATCGAGAAGAGCACGACGTACTTCTTTTAAGGTTTCTGCTACGTTTACTTCAGAGATTTGTCCCTGTCCTTTGAGGACTTTAAACGCCTTTTCAAACTTTTCCGTTAAATTTTCGAACATGTGTACCTGTGTTTTGTGCCTGCGAAGTTAATAAATCCTGCGCAGAATACAAGAACTTGAATTTGATTCTATAAAGTTGATCAGCAGTAGGAGGAATGATTACAAAATAGTATATTTGTTAAGGCTTAATACATTGAATATGAAATTATTTGCTACTACATTTGTTATTGTTGTTCTCATTGCGTCCTGCCAGAAGGAAGCAGACGTCGATCGATTGGGTGAGGTCGATTTCAGTCGTCCAGCTGCTATTGGTGGTAGAATGATGGCTGGTTATCATAACGGTGCACTTTATCCTCAAGGACAACAAAAAGCGATTCCTCAACTTTTGTTTGATCAGATTGAACAGTATGGAGCTGGTACTCTCGAGACTCCAGTAATGACTAAAGAGGAGGGGATTGGCATAAATCCAAAATCATGGACCTCTACTTTTCAATCTAGAAGTAAATTAAAGATGAGTAAAGATTGTGAAGGTGAGGAGAGTTTGGGACCTGTAAAATCACTTTATCAGTCGACTACTTTTTCGGACCTTGAACATCACTCATCAAATATAAACGAACAGTACCAATGTGCGCCTTTCGCTACGCTCGATCGGATGTTGGATCCTTCTTTTGGTGTGTCGTATGCCAATGGAAACCCATATCCTTTTTATCACAGAATGGCTAAGGACCCGGGAAATTCGACCATGATGGGAGAGTTGATGAATTACGATCCGACATTTATAGTGAGTTGGTTTGGAATGGAGGAGGTGTTGACCTATGCACAAACTGGTGGTACAGATAACACCTTGATGGATCCTGTTGTATTTGAGGAACGCCTCGATTCGGTGTTGTCGATTATGGCTCAGGATGGTACAAAAGGTGTTTTGTTAAATATCCCTGATGTAAAGCAGCTTCCTTATTTTCAGTTGGTCGCGTATAATGGTGCGGACCTAGATCAATCCCAGGCGGAAGGCCTCAATTCTTTATACTCATCTTCGAATGCCGGGCATATCAAATTTAAAGAAGGTAAAAATGCTTTTATTTGTGATGATCCTGAAGCCCCTCAAGATATTCGACAGTTAAAAAATGGAGAATTACTTACGTTAACAGTTCCTTTAGATTCTATGAAATGCGAGTTATACGGATTACTAGGGAGCTATTTTAAAGATCAATATTATTTGTCGCTCGAAGAAGTCTCTCAGATAGATGAAGCTATTTTAACGTATAACAACATTCTAGAAAAATTAGCCGCTCAATACGATTTTGCATTGTTTGACGCTCATACTTATTTCCAAACGATTGAAGATGGAGTGGTATGGAATGGCGCCGATTATACGTTTGAATTTGTCAGTGGAGGTTTTGTCAGTTTGGATGGAATATATCCTAATCAAAAAGGAAATGTACTGCTTACTAACGAAATTATTCGATCCATCAACAGTTACTATGGTACGCAAATTCCCAATGTGAACTGTCTGGATTGTGATGGTGTTTTGTTTCCTTGATAAAGTCAATTTTATTACTGGCACTTTCTCTCTGGTAGAAATAAATCCATGCTTCATAATGACGTTGGTGTAATGTAATAACACCGAGATCCCTCCCGTCCTATAAGCGATCATTCAACGAGTTGGTTGTGAGCTGCTATTTTACTTTAATAACTGCTGAATTATTTTCCTGTTGAAGTTCATAATCCATTCACGTAGGGTTTTTGAACTGATCACAAGGAATGATCGCACCATAAATAAAAAAAGCTACCCACGAATGGATAGCTTTTTATAATGAATGAGCTGCGCGGATTATTTCACAACGACTTTGTTCGTTTGAATTCCTTGAGCTGTGACAACTTTAATAAAATAAATTCCTTCATTAAATTTACTTACGTTCAGCTGGTGGTCGGTTTCGTAAACCAACTGCTGGTATACGGTTTGTCCATTAATGTTTGTAATCGCTACACGTTCAATCAATTCACCATTGGCGTGAATATTTAAATCGTTATAGGCGGGATTCGGATAGGTGAGCAGTGTATTTTCATGATCTGCGTATTCATTGAGGTCTGAAGTGGTTCCTTTGTGACATTCGTTGGGGTCTTCTGGCGTGTTACATTTACAATATTCTTCATCACCGCAAACAAAACTTAATAACCACTGCGTAACATAAAGTTCAGTTGTATCTGTATAGTCGGCGTTATTGACATGAGGAACATGATCTTGTCCGTAATGTGCTTTGAAGCAGTTTTTGAGTCCGATAGTTTCGGCTTTGGCATGTACGGTTTCGCTACCATCAACTTCCATAATGTCAAAAACCTGGATAGAAATAATGTCGGTTCCGAAAGGAACGGTTTCATCCTGATCTCCATGCAAACTCAGTACAGGTTCATCATTATCCGATTCCATCCAGGCAACATCACCTAAGGCTCCCGCAATACTGACAATTGCATTGACGTCACTGTTGTATCCTGGGTTTCCAGAATTTCCTTCTAAGCCACCAGTTAAACTTGGGTCGCTCATGTTGATAAAAGAAGGGATTTCATTTGTTTTGTCCAGGTAAGCCAGGTGAAGAGCTGTAAAACCGCCTGCAGAACTACCGACTAAATAAATGTGATTCGTATCAATGCCATGAGGATTTCCGTCTTCCACAAATGACTTTTTGAAATAGCGTACCGCGGCACGTGTATCTTGAGTTGCCCGCATCACTGCTTCGGAGGCGTCTCCTTCGCTAGGTCCAGAGAATGTAAATAGATTATTGATTCCTACTCTGTAATCAATGGATGAGGTGACATAACCCTTGCGCGCATACATTTCTGCCAAAGGTTTGACATCATCACCAGTTTTACTTCCTCCTACAAATGTTCCACCGTGAATAAAAATCAATAGCGGACGATTCGTTTCAGTGTCTCCCGTAGGTTTATATACATCCAATAATAAATTTTCAGTACCACTGTCATCGAATGAAACATTAGAACCATACTCAATATCGGAAGTGAGATCAAAGTCATTAAAAATTTCGTCGTCGTACCGTCCACCCGAACAATCTTGAGCTTTTACTGTAAACAATAGCGAAGAAGCAAGGGCTATTAAATAGAATTTTTTCATAATTATCTGTTTTAATTAGAATTTATAAGAGACTGAAATTCCGGGGATGAAAGCCTGTGAGGTCCATCGTCCTGAAAAACCCGTCTCCAGGTTTGTGTCTGTTCTTTCTGAACCATAAATATACATGAAGGAGGCGTCAATATTCCAATGCTTGATGGAGTAGGACGCTCCGATTGTCACTCCGATTTTATCCATATCAGGGGTCTCTGGAGTTAAATATCCATTTTGGACAGGTGTAAAATCATAGTAAGCTCCACCGCGAAAAACGAAATAATTGTTGAATTCGTGTTCGATGCCTGCTCTAAGTATCGCAGCGTTGGTGTAGTTTCGAGGAGATTTGCTATCTTCAAGCTGTTCTGTGTTGTCCTCAAAATCGAAGGATAAGGTATCATAACTACTCCACGTAATATAGTTAACGTCAAAATTGAAACGTGTTTTTTGAGTGAGTTGAATGGAAATACCAAAGTTGGTGACACTGGGTAGATTAATTTCAGATCCAAAGTTGGTTGTTGGGAAATTACTATCTAGTGATGGTGGTACATCGAATTGTGCTGTTCCTCCATCTAATGCTACTTTAACACCCGAGCGATAACTAAGCCCCATGCTGACTTGATCAGACAATTCGTAGAAGATTCCGATATTGAAACCATGGCCAGTTCCACTTCCGCTTAGATTAGCTTCGCTGTAAGATCCATCGGAATGTTGTAAAGGCACTCCTCTTCTCAATTTAAAATCACCCGTACCGAAAACATAACCCAATCCGACCCCCAGTTTTTCATTGATTTGATAGGCAAAAGTTCCTTGATAGAAAATCGTTTGCAATGCCATTTCCCGAAGTAAGAACTGGCCTTTCCATTGGCTGTCATAACTAATTCCGCTTCCAAATGGAGTATATGCGGAAAAACCAAATACGAAAGGAGAGTCTTCATTTAATCTTAATGCAACGTGACCATGAAAAGGAGTTCCAATCCCACTCGTACTTTCAGTCGTGTAAATACCGGGCTTTAATTCCCGATATCCAACTTTTGAAGCAATAAGGTTGATTCCTATCAATACTTCTGTTCGGGCAAACGCAAGCGCACCTGGGTTGAAAAAACCACTTGAAGCTCCCATTCTTAATCCGGTGCCCGTATGTCCCATTCCTGCACTTCGTTGACCTTGAAGATTGATTTGGAATCCACCGGCAATGCTATAAGACATGGCGAAGAGTATTAGGGTAGTAGTGATAATTTGCTTCACAAATATTAATTTTTCTTAAAATTATAAAAAATAAGCATAGGAGATCAATAATTATTAAGGAAATACAAAAGTATTGGCGTTGAATGACAGTTGTTTAGGGGGTATAAGGCTACACCTCATTTTTATGGCAAAAAAAAAATCCAAAATACTGTCAAACAAAATATTTCAACTATCTTTGCTGCCGTGCAATGAGGCACATACATAAAAATCATTATAAAATATTGGCATGTATTTATCAGTAGAAAAGAAGAAAGAGATTTTCAAGAAGCATGGAAAATCTGAAAATGACACCGGTTCAGCGGAAGGGCAAATTGCGCTTTTTACTTACAGAATCGGTCATTTGACGGAGCACTTGAAGAAAAATCGAAAAGATTTTGGAACGCAACGTTCGCTTCAATTGTTAGTCGGTAAGCGCAGAAGTTTGCTCGACTATTTGAAGAAAAAAGACATTGAGCGCTATCGTTCGATTGTCAAAGAGCTTGGATTGAGAAGATAGTTTTTAATTCAACATAAAAAATGGTTTAAAGGGGGGGCATCGATTTGAATCGAAACTCCCCTTTTTTGTTAAATAGTAAATAAATAAATATGGATATAGGAATCAAGAAGTCCATCACTATTGGAGGTAAGGAAATTACCGTAGAGACCGGAAAAATGGCTAAACAGGCCGACGGATCAGTAGTGTTACAAATGGGCGACACAATGTTATTGGCCACTGTTGTTTCTGCAGCAGAGGCAAAAGAAGGAATGAACTTTTTCCCGTTAACGGTAGATTATCGCGAGAAATTTGCCGCTGCAGGTAGAATTCCCGGAGGTTTCTTGAGAAGAGAGGCTCGACCAACGGATATGGAAATACTGGTAATGCGCCTCGTGGATCGCGCATTGCGACCGCTGTTTAATGACGATTACCGCTCGGAAACGCAAGTAATGATTCAATTGATGTCTTATGATGACGAACACTTGCCCGATGCTTTAGCAGGTTTTGCTGCTTCCGCAGCTATCGCTGTATCAGATATTCCTTTTAATGGTCCAATGTCTGAAGTTCGCGTAGCAAGAATTGACGGTGAATTTATTGTTAACCCACTGCGTTCTGAATTGGAGAAAGCCGATATGGAAATCATGATGGCTGGAACGTTGAAAGATGTCGTTATGATTGAAGGTGAAATGGAATTTATCCAGGAAGCCGAGCTCGTAGAAGCAATCAAAGTAGGTCACGAAGCCATTAAGAAACAATGTCAGTTTCAGCTTGATTTGGCCGCTGAAGTGCCAACTGCTAACCCCAAGCGGGAATACCATCACATGGATCAGGATGAAGAGGTGGCAAAGCAGGTGCACGAATACGCTTTTGAAAAGTGCAAAGAGATTGCTCGTCAGGGGAATCCGAGTAAAGCGGAACGAACTGAGGCATTTGAGAACATTAAAGAAGAAATGGAATCGCAATATACTGAAGAGGAACTCGAAGAAGTGGGAGAGTTCGTCAGTCGATATATCCGCGATACGATGAAAGAAGCAATTCGCGAGGTAATGCTCCAGGAAAAAATTCGCTTGGATGGTCGTGATTTTGATGAAATTCGTCCTATCTGGTCTGAAGTCGATTACTTGCCCATGACACATGGTTCAGCTATTTTTACGCGTGGAGAAACACAATCCCTAACTACACTGACGTTAGGAGGAAAGCTTCAGGAGCAAATGATTGATGCGGCTACCTATCAGGGAACCGAAAACTTCATGTTGCACTATAACTTCCCTCCATTTTGTACGGGGGAAGCTTATCCCATTCGCGGTGTCTCCCGTAGAGAAGTTGGACATGGAAATTTAGCTCACCGTGCATTGAAGAATGTGCTTCCTGAAGATAATCCCTATACGATTCGACTTGTGTCTGAGATTCTTGAATCTAATGGTTCTTCTTCTATGGCAACTGTTTGCGCAGGAACTCTAGCATTAATGGATGGTGGTATTCCAATCAAAGCGCCCGTATCTGGAATAGCGATGGGGCTCGTTATGAATAAAGAAGGGAAATATGCAATTCTTTCCGATATTCTAGGAGATGAAGATCACCTTGGAGACATGGATTTCAAAATAACAGGTACTAAGGAGGGAATAACCGCTTGTCAAATGGATATCAAAGTGGATGGTTTGCCTTATGAAGTGCTCATTGAGGCACTGGAACAAGCCAAGGAAGGACGCCACCATATACTGGATAAATTATCCGAAACCTTGCCAGAACCGCGTAAAGAATTGAAACCAGGAGCTCCCCGCGTCGAAAAATTCAACGTACCGAACGAAGCTATAGGTGGTATTATCGGACCTGGAGGAAAGATTATACAACAAATTCAAAAAGATACTGGAGCAACGATCACTATTGATGAAGATCCAGATACTGGCGAAGGCATTGTACAAATTCTCGCTGAAGGAAAAGAAACGATGGATGCTGCCAATAAAGCGGTACGCGACATCGCATTCCCTCCAACTGTTGAAGAAGGTGTGGAGTACGAAGGTAAGGTCAAATCTGTTCAACCATACGGAGTATTCGTTGAAATACTTCCAGGCACTGATGGATTGATCCACGTTTCTGAATTTGCACATGAGCGCATCAACAAAATGGATGAGGTCGCAAAAGAAGGTGATATGTTGAAGTTTAAGGTGATTGGTCAAGATCCAAAATCTAAAAAATGGAAACTTTCACGTAAAGTATTGCTTCCTAAACCAGAAAAAAATGATGCTTAGTAAATAAATTATTGCAAAATATCAAGCCCTCGTCTCTGTTGAGATGAGGGCTTTTATGATTAAACCGATGAACTACTTAAAAATCATAATGCTACTTTTTGTAGCTCACAGTGCACACAGCCAATCTACCACTTTTCAGTTGATGGCAGCTAAAGAAGATGAATCGTTTCATCGTATATCAATCAAAGGCTATTATGCTCAAGATCCAACTAATGTAGTTACATACAAATCCTCTAATCAGGATGGAACAATAACGGTTAATTTACGACTGTATGATACGTTGCATATTTTGGCGGACACTATGTATAATCGTCAATTATTCCCATCTTACATTACATTTGACAGTGTGCGTAAACAAAAGGTATATTTCTATCCATTAGAAGATCGGTTTGAAGAAAGGGATAAGCAAAAAGAATACGCTATAGTGGATTTTCCAGATCGAGAAGTTCAATACCCTGGTGGCAACAAGGCCTACAAAAAATATATAGATCAACATATGACCCGAACACTTAAAGTGCCAAATGGTGGAAGGGTCATTCTTAAAAGTAAAGTGAATAAAGAAGGTCGTATTAGCGATGTGAAAGTGTTGAGTGGAGGGTCGGATGCTCAACGTGCAGAAGCTTTACGGTTGATCAGACATTTACCGAAAGTTCATCCTGCAGTGAGAAATAGTTACACCATTACGCATCACAATAAATGGGTGGTAAGTTTCAACTGAAACATCTGTTAGATAGAGGGACGTAGATAAACGTATAGGACTTTTTCAAATGAGCGATGGTATTCCAGTGTTTACGACAATTTTGTATTCCTCAAAAGCATAAACATAAAACTTTTAATCCTATTTTGGTAGGGATAATAATAAGTTGTATATTTCCAATGAATTAATCAATATCAAAATGTTATGAAAAAAATTTACTATCTAGTCTTATCGGCTATTTTTCCATTTATGTCAATGGCTCAATATGTGGCCGAAGAACAAACACCTTTGATGGTGAAGAAAACAGCTACGTGGTGTAACCCTTGTGGAACTTGGGGTTGGGAGCTTTTTGGAGAAATTTGGGATGAACGCGAAAGCGAAAGTGTCATTCTTGAAATGCATAATAGCTCCTCGAGTTATTTATATGCTCCAGCGGCACTTGATTTTTATGGTCTTCACGAATCTCGCAGTAGTACGCCCGTATTTTACGTGAATACGATAAATGAAGTAGAATATTCTTCCGGTGGAGGGATTTTCACAGGTGCAACAAAAACAAATGTGATCGATGCAATTGACAGTACGAGAGCTACTTCTCCTATCGCTAACGCAGGGATATCGTATTCCGTTAACAACAACACGCTCAATATCGATACTAAAACTAGATTCTTTCAAAATGCATCTGGTGAATATTACTTAGGTGTTTATCTCGCTGAAAACAATGTAGAGGAGCAGCAGAATGGTATTTCAGGTACGGCAACTCACAAGCGCATTATGCGAGCTTCTGCAGAACCAAGTATAGAAGGAGTAATGCTCGTTGATGGTTCTGTTTCATCAGGTGATGAATTTACAAATACACACCAAATTACGTTGGATGCAGGATGGAACCCTGACAATTTATACGTTTTCACAGTGATTTGGAAGAAAGTGAATAATAAATTTAATTATGTGAACGCTTCTAAACAAAAATGGGGTGCAGGTGTAGATGAACATGCTAAAAATAATGTGGCCATGAAGATCTACCCTAACGCTATCAGAAGCGGAGAATCTTTCAATATTGCATTGAATCAGGTGCTTGAGGGAGATTCAAAGATCACTATTTACGATCAGATTGGTAAAAAAGTCAAGTCTGTGGATGTCGCATCATCAAGCAAAACCATTAAAATTGAGGATACCAGTGGAATGAATAAAGGACTTTACTTTGTTCAACTGACTTCAGAAAATGGTCAAATCCTGAAATCAATGAAATTAGTTGTGAAAGGATAATTATAGCATACTGTTAAATGGAAAGGCTGCTCTATAGGGTGGCCTTTTTTTATGGCGAAATATTCGTTATGATCACCTATCGCAAGATGGTATGAAGGTGGCCAGTTTAATATAAACGCTTCTATTTGTAACCGCTGATATCTAAAAGAAGGTGCAAAGAATGCCAAGTTTACTTAACGAACTATTTCAGCGACTATTTGATGATGCTATTGGTCACGTCGTAAGCTAAAGAAGGGGGGAGGAACCCACTGGTAAAGTACCCGATGCGCATGTTTAATATCCCATATAAATAGACGGATATCATATTCGATATCATAAAAAAAGGTAGCACGATTTCATGCTACCTTTATACCGACTATTATTGAATAAATTTATCCTAAATCGACGCGCTTTCCGTAGGGAATTTGCGATCAATTTTTTTAAACAAACCTTGTAGAACTTTTCCTGGTCCAACTTCAATTACTTGTTCACAACCATCTTCGATCATTGCTTGCATGGTTTGTGTCCATCTCACAGGTGCTGTTAATTGAGCAATGAGGTTTTTCTTAATCGCTTCAGGTTCTACAATAGCTTTTGCACTGACATTTTGATAAATGGGACACTTACCCTTCTGAAAGGGTGTGTTTTCAATTGCCTTCGCCAATTCTTCTCGTGCGGGTTCCATAAGTGGGGAATGAAAAGCTCCACCTACAGGCAGAGGCAAGGCGCGTTTAGCACCCGCTTCTTTTGCTTTTTCACAAGCTAGATCAATACCTTTCTTTGAACCTGATATCACGAGTTGTCCAGGACAGTTGTAGTTAGCAGGAACAACAATTTCTTCAATTGACGCACAAATAGATTCTACTTTTCCATCCTCTAAGCCTAAAATAGCTGCCATAGTGGAAGGTTCCGCTTCACAGGCCTTTTGCATAGCTTTTGCTCGCTGAGCCACAAGACGGAGACCATCCTCAAAAGACAATACATTACTAGCAACGAGTGCAGAAAATTCACCGAGTGAGTGCCCCGCTACCATCCCTGGTTGAAAGTCGTTGCCCAGCACTTTAGCGAGAATAACAGAATGCAAAAATATAGCAGGCTGCGTTACATCTGTTTGTTTCAGTTGGTCTGCTGTACCTTCAAACATAATTGATGTAATGTCAAATCCAAGAATATTATTTGCTTGTTCGAAATAATCTTTGGCCAGTGGAGATTGATCGTAAAGATCTTTACCCATACCAATAAATTGTGCTCCCTGACCTGGAAAAACGTATGCTTTCATAGTTCTAATTTTTGGGCGAAGATAACAAAGATTTTTTCGGTGTGAAATAATGTATATGTACATACCTTGAAAAGCATCGCTTATGCCATATCAAACGAATAAAAGAAACTCCATTTGAGTTGTTGAACAGTATTAATGTAGTTTGATTATTTCGACCAGTCGAAAGCAACTGTAGGTTCGCCGCTGGGGATTTGAACCTGATAAGTCGTCTCATCAGTTCGGTCAATATAATCCAGACGACTTCCTTTCCAGGCCAATATTACGTCTTTAGCAGGTGTTTTGACGTGGAGTTGATCAAAACCGTAAAACATAAATTGCTCATCACCAACAGCTACAGTCGTTACACCAGAGATGATGAGTTGCCATTTTGCTTTTTTACCTGAATCTGGTTTATGGGTGAAGTTAAGTGTTGTTTGATCCGTTAGTTTATCATAATCTGCATTAAGCAATTGATGGACGCCATTTTCCGTGGGGATTCCAGCTATGAATAGTTGCCCTTCATTCAGTTCGATTTTATTACAAAAATCAGTAATCGTAGCATATATGAGTCCCGATTCAATAGAAGGGATTGCAGTTGTTGATACCTGGATAACCTTGGAAGGATCGCGCAAAATGCGAAGATATGTAGTTATCGCTAATAGAACACCCGTTACGATCAACAAAAGAATGATGATGAGGGTTGGAGTCGTGTAGTAGTGAATGTATATATACCAAGCGACAAGAATAAATAAAAACAATACCGCAGCGGAAAGCAAGAAGGCAACAAACTTTTTCATATTACAAATGTAAGGATTTCTTAGCTTTGTGCTTCATGTTGCGCTGCGATCGACAAACATATCAGGATTTAGAATTTGACGCTTTACTCAAAATGCTCAGAGAATTTTGCGTTGGTCCCAGTGCCAGCAAAAGATCGAGTCGGCTGAAGCCGGTACGTTCCCCTGAAGAACTTATCAAATTTCTAGAACAGACTAACGAACTGACGGCTATTCGAAGGGAAGGAGAAACTTTTCCGCGATTGGAGTTCGAGGAGCTGAATGAAGAATTACGGTTGTTGCCGATACAGAATGCAACCCTCCCACAGGATAGTTTTCAAAGAATTCGAGCAGCTTCTGTTTTGGTGAATGCCATCATCTACTTCTTTAATCAGCGTGAGCTTGAATATCCTCAATTGTCGAAATTGTTGGAACATGTTTATTTCACAAAAGAGGTGATTCAAACGATTGATCAGGTATTTGACAAACACGGGCAAGTAAAAGATGATGCCACTGAAGCATTAAAAAGCATCCGAGAACGTATTATTCAAGCTGAACGAAAAACGAATAGTATTTTTGACCGGAGTTTACGGAAATACCTGAAAAAAGGTTATCTCAGTGATACGAAGGAGGCCTTTATGGAAAATAGACGGTTAATGGCCGTGATATCTTCCTATAAAAGACAGGTTGAGGGGCGGGTTTATGGCTCTTCAAAAACGGGGCATGTAACGTATATTGAACCTGGAGCGAATGTGCCTCACAATAAGGAGTTAGAACGTTTGCACGATGATGAACGTCAGGAGATTTTCCGGATTCTTAAACAACTCACGCTCGAATTATCGGAACATTTACCGCTATTAAAAACGTATCAGCAACTGCTAGTTAATTTTGATTTTATCAATGCGAAAAGTCGTTTAGCACTTCAGTTTGATGCCGTTTTACCGGGTATTTCTAGCGATCAACACGTCGATCTTATTGATGCCTATCATCCTATTTTAACGTTGAATAATTCTAAAGTGGGGAAAAATACCGTTCCACAACATATTTCTATGGACAGGAGCGCTAGAATGCTCGTTATTTCTGGTCCTAATGCTGGAGGAAAAAGTATAACATTGAAAACGGTAGGTTTGCTGCAATTGATGTTGCAATGTGGTTTGTTGGTACCTGTGCATCCCAATAGTAAAATGACCTTTTTTAAAGCTTTACTTACTGATATTGGAGATAATCAATCGATCGTTGATGAATTGAGCACGTACTCTTATCGTCTAAAGCGAATGCGTCATTTTCTTGACGTAGCGGATGATGAAACATTATTGTTACTGGATGAGTTTGGTACTGGTTCAGATCCTGATTTGGGTGGTGCATTGGCAGAAGTGTTTTTCGAACAACTTTACGAACAAGGCAGTTTTGGTGTATTGACGACACATTATGGTAATATAAAACTGAAGGCAGATGAATTAACCGCAGCAACTAACGGTTGTATGTTGTTCGACACTAAAACATTACAACCGCTATTTAAGTTTTCAATGGGACAGCCTGGTAGTTCTTTTACGTTTGAAGTCGCTCAGATCAATGGTATTCCACCTCAACTTATTGATCGTGCCAAGAATAAATTAGACGACCGCAAGGTGAAGATGGATCGTCTGTTGCACGAACTACAACAAGAAAAATCGTATTTGTCGCGATTAACGAAAGATCATATTGAAGCCCAGGAAACGGCAGAGTCGGCGCGCATAGCTTCTGAAAGTGCTCAGGAATCTTACGAAGAGAAATTGGGTCAGTTGAGGGAACGTGCAGAATCAACTAATAAGTTGGTGAACCTCGGTAAAAAAATGCAACAATTCATTGATCGGTTCAGGACGAACAGCAAAAAGAAGAATATCAATAGCGAATTGATGCAGGAGGTCAAAAAATATATTGCTCGAGAAAAAGCAAAAATTGAATCACTCAAGAAAGAAGAAATTCTTAAGAAAAAAGCTGTTCAAAAGAAGCACAAGCCTACTAAGAAGGCTAAACAATATCATCAAGGTCGCATTCGCGAGGGAAGTACGGTGAAAATGATCGCAACGAAACAAAAAGGAGAGGTGGAGCAGATAGAAGCAGATGAAGTCACGGTATTATTTGGTTTTGCACGAATGAAAGTACAACGCGATCAATTAATTTGGATTAAAGATAA
>CAJXMN010000032.1 GCA_913056215.1 uncultured Flavobacteriales bacterium
ACACTCAGTGACAAGCCTTTCAAATTCCTAAAAAAAGATTTTCGGCTATTCTTAAATCGTACTTCTATTATATCGAATTGGCTTTTTCCACTGGGTAACTTCATATTGGCCAACCAGTCAAAAACACCTAATTTATCACATCCACCAGAGCTACAGGTTCCGTTATTTTTGCAACCGCGAGGCGTTCCTCCTCCACTGCCACAACTTGAACATCCCATAGTAATTTATTTTTTTCAAAAGTAATAAATATCGCGGACAAGTGAAGGATTAAACCGGTATAGTCTCGTTGGGAATGTTATAAGTACAACACCTGCATTGTTGACCAACAATTGAACACCCCTATCTCAAATAACCTGGAGCTCATTAGAGAATCAAAGAATAAATCAACACATGAAAAAAAAGTCTACAGCAAAATGCTCAATTAAGGCTGCATTTTTAAATCTTTGTACACTTTGATCACATTTTTTCCCCAGAAAAACAAGCCAGCAGGTACTACTATAAAGCTTAGTCTATTATAATACCAAGCTGCTTCAAAGTCAAAGTGGATTAAGTGCATCACCGCTCGTGTTAACCCACAACCGAAACACTCAATATTCAGTAACCTTTTAGATGGACATAGAGACGCTCCCTGATCAAAAAAATCTGGTGGTAAAAACAATAGTGCTATCGGAGTAACCAATAGCACTATAATAATAACTTGTTTTACTAATTTAAATTTATACATCCTCGTTTATGCGTGTCATCCCAAAACGACAATAAGACCATGAATAACCCCTGGTATACCACACAGCAAGGTTAAAATGAGGTTTACTGTACATCGTTGTGTCCACGACCCCTCATAAAGATAAACTGCTAAGGGTGGAAGTAAAAAACATAATAACACTAAAAGTAATTCATCATAATTCGCGTTGTTTAACTGTCGCTTTTGACGCTCTCTGATTTTATTGGTCGCTTCAAAAGAAGGCATTATATCAAATGTACGAGTTATGTGATCCTCTTGCATAGCGCTCTCGGGAAGCTTAACACTTTCTATTGGTGAGTCTGACTTCAGTTCTTTAATCAGCGCTACATCCTTGCGTACACTTAATAAAGTCTTGTCTTTAAACTTAACCTTATCAACTTCTTTATTACTTGATTCAGTGTTCAATTCATCATTATCATTCATGGAAAGAACCGTTGTTTCCTCATCATGACGAATGCGTTTTAGGTCAGTTCGTTTTTTTATATCTTCTTCGCTCTTTTTATGTACAGCGAGGTTTCTAGTGCCTTTTTTAAAATTAATATGAAAACCCTTGTTGTGTTTTCTCTTGGTGATTAAACTGTTCGAGACTGTATTTGTGGAGGCACACGACCCCAGTATAAACAACCCCACCGAAAACCATAATAGTTTACTTCTCATCATTGATAAATTTAATTGTTCATCGCAAAATTAAAAGATTTTACTTCCCTATAGCTTCTTCTTTAAACAATCTCGCACTGAAAAAACAGACATTTTAAACCATAACAGCCGATTCACGTTAATCTATTGGCATCAGAGCAGCAGATCCCAGATGTTCAAGTTGGATTGTAAAAAACAATTCTGCTACTTAAAATATTGCTAACTTAGCGGGTACACCTGCAATGGAATTCAAGCAAGAAATAGCAAAATGGAAAGAAGCATTACTCGCCCCTAATAAGCGCGATGTGCTAGTCAATCTTACCGATAAAAAAAATGCCTTTCAGCTCACTGAACCCATCGATTTCGAGCAAAAACAACGCGTTACTCAAGGACGCCTCAGCAATAAACTATTTAAAGAACATCGTCAATCGATTAAAGAATCAGGAACTCCCGTTTTTGGTGTTGGAGCCTATTGCATACGCTTCGAAATTGAGAAGAATTCTTACTGCTCTCCTGTTTTTATTGCAAACTGTTCCATCAAACGAAATAGATACAACAAATCTTATGATATTGAACAAACAGAACCTTATTATATCAACCCATTTCTAATTAAAATACTGGCTCTAGAGAGTAACATCTCATCATTAGAGGAGTTCGAATCAGAAGTGTCCGCAAAAGGGCTGGATTTCAATATCAAACAGGGACAGTGGTATGCTAATTTCCACCCTCATCGGTTCATTTTAGTGAAAGAACTGGAGCAACTCGAACAACTGCAGTCGCCCTCACAGAACGTGTCGCAAATTTTTGGAGCATCCGTACCAAAAGATAGCTCCATTCCATTGCATGAAGGCACATTATTTCATGCGGATGATGATCAACTTCAGGTTTTAGAAACTGCAGAAAAACAACATCTCGTCTTACAGGGACCACCAGGAACAGGCAAATCCCAGGTTATTGCAAACCTTATGGGCAAGGCATTGGGGAGCGGTCAAAACGCTTTACTCGTTGCAGAGAAAAAAGTAGCTTTGGAAGTTATTTACGATCAACTCAAAACACATCAACTGCACCATTTTTGTATGCTTCATCATCACAAACTTAACGCAAAGGATTTTATAGCATCACTCAAAAGCACCTGGACATTTTTAGAAAATTACACCTCGAATGAAAAACCCTTTGTTCGTCGCTCCCAACTCGTCATCGACGCCCTCAGTCTAACACTAGAACGATTAAGACAAGATGACCTCATCGGTGGTGTTAGTTTTTCAGTATTTATGTCAAGGTTCAACGAAATTAGGGAAAGAGAAGCGTCCTTTACGGCTGAAGTACCCGACATTCCTACATGGGACAAAGAAAAACGTGTACTGACCGACTTATTCAGGGAAGATAAAGCTATTGACAGCTGGACTTATATCAAGTCCAATAAAAATGCTCACTCTATTAATCATCTTGAGAAGGCGCTGCAACGGATATTATTTTTAATAGACACCATAGATCGGCCAGATCTCAATAAAAAGGAGATCAACGAACTCATGCGTAAATCGGGAGCCGCAGCACTATTCTTTTATGATGACACCCTCATTCCTCCCACTATTTTCGATATAAGTAGTAAGGAACAAAAGCAGTTTCTAAAGCATTACAATGATTTCCTAAGCATTCAGGAGGAGTGTAAATTGTTAGAAGAAGAAGAAAAACACTGGAATAAGACCTTTAGTCTTTCAGAACTGCAAGAATACATCAAAACCTTATCAACTTCAACCCCTTTCAACCTTCGCAGCAAGTTTCAGCGCAGGAAACTCATGAAATTCACGGACCTTAATTTGAATGATGCACAGTCAACGCTGCAAAATCTCGTTCGTTTAAAGCAGAAGCAAGAAGAACTCATCAATGTCAAACAAGTACTTCGGCAACTAGGTGTATCAACTGACCCACGTGAATTGGAACACATTCGATACGTTATTCGAAAAACGCAGCAAGTTGATGAGAACATCATTCATTCTTTGGTAAATTGCGCTCATGATGAGCTTACACACTACAAGCAATTATCCCAACAACTCAACGAATTGAATCAACTCATAGGTCATTACCTCCTCATTGACCCTACCCAGCCCATTCGACCTATTGTTGCTGGCATCAGCGATGAGCTCGGTGAAATTGCGGCCCGTTCATCAGTGATAGCAATGATCTGCGACAGTACAAAAAAAATTAGCCGCCATTGCTCATCGATAGAAGCAGTAGAGGAAGTTATTTATCACAGTCATTGGAAACAACTGAAAGGAAGGTATCCACAAATAGCCCAGCTGAAAAGCGACACCATCATTGAGCGGATTAATCATATTATTGATTTAAAAAGCGATGAGCACAAAGAATTCGCCGAGTTCATTAAAAATGACAGGGTCGAAAAATTCAACTACTACCAATCGCTATTGCAAATTCCAGCGCGAAAATTATCTACAGAGGAAAAAGCACTCAAGAAAGAACTAAGAAAAGGAAAGTCCATACTGGTAAAGGCATTCGGGAAATCACGAAGTTTCCCAAGTATTCATGATTTGTTGGAAACCGAAGCGAGAAAATGGATTACGTTGCTACACCCTCTATTTCTATGCAGTCCTTACACTGTAGCAAAAAGCCTCCCTATCAGTCAGCATTTTGATTTGGTTATGTTTGACGAAGCTAGCCAAATACCACTTCCTCATGCAATTGGGAGTTTGGAACGCAGCCAGCGCGTTGTAATTGCTGGTGATCAACAGCAAATGGCACCCCATTATTATTTTCGGCAACATCATACAGCAACACATGATCTATTGCATCAGGCAAGTTTCTACTGGAAAAATTTAATGCTTACCAACCACTACCGATCTTCGCACGAGCATCTGATTGCGTTCAGTAATCGCCACTTCTACGCAAACAAACTGACCCCGTTTCCAAAACCGTATACATCACAACCCATTACAGTTATCAATGCAGATGGGCAATTCATCAACCGCATCAATCATCGCGAAGCGAAAATTGCAGCAGAAGAAATTCAACATTGCATTAAGCATGGAGAGAAGGAACTCGGAATTGTAGCCTTTAGTCAAACTCAACTAGACGCTATACTGAGTCGCATACCCGAAAAGATTCGAGATGAACTTATGGAGGGCGATCGACCTGGTTTTATTCATTCATTAGAAAATGTTCAGGGTGACCAGTGTTCCCATTTAATTATCAGCATGGGTTATGCGCCTAACGAAGCCGAAGATTTCCATATGCGTTTCGGACCTTTAAATCAAGAGCAGGGACATCGAAGATTGAATGTACTCATGTCACGGGCTAAAGAAAAAATAACATTTATACGATCGGTTACCTCCGACGATTTTGCAATATCCGACAATGAAGGTGTAGAATCACTTCGGAAACTCATGCTATTTCTAGAAGAAGAGGTGAGCACTGAAGAGCATTACTTTCAACCTGGTATCGAGACCACAGGTCCTTCACGATTAATATTTAAATCACCACAACACCATTTCAAATCAGCTAACGCTCTCATCAATTATTACCATGTACTTAGCAAAAGGGGGTGGCACATCAATTTGGAACTTTAATCAGACCGCATCGAATGCTTACTATGAGGATGCCTCAGAATACCCTTACGACTTTACTTTAAAGAAAAACAGAACGTCTTCGCTCGAACAAAATTAACTTCCAACTCTTCGTCTTTCTAATGTTTTACTATCAAAAATCATTACCTTCACGGCAAAAATATTACGTATGGCAACGGCAAACTGGAAAATAGTTAAAGAATACGAAGACATCACTTATAAGAAGTCCGGGCAAGTCGCGAGAATAGCATTCAACCGTCCGGATGTACGCAATGCATTTCGACCGCAAACCGTAGGAGAATTATATGAAGCTTTTTTAGACGCGCGTGAAGATACTAATATTGGGGTAGTACTTTTTTCAGCTGAAGGCCCGTCAACAAAAGACGGCGTCTATTCTTTTTGTAGCGGCGGTGATCAGAATGCACGAGGACACCAAGGCTACGTAGATGATGCGGGTATGCCGCGACTCAATATTCTCGAAGTCCAACGCCTCATACGCTTCATGCCAAAGGTCGTGATCGCCGTAGTTCCTGGCTGGTGCGTAGGAGGAGGTCATTCACTACACGTCGTTTGTGACATGACCCTTGCAAGTAAGGAACACGCTATTTTCAAACAGACAGATGCAGACGTTACGAGTTTTGATGGCGGATATGGCTCTGCCTACTTGGCTAAAATGGTAGGACAAAAAAAGGCGCGTGAAATTTTCTTTTTAGGAAGAAATTATTCAGCCGATGATGCCGTAGGTATGGGGATGGTAAATGCCTCCATACCGCACTCGGATTTAGAAACAACAGCTTATGAATGGGCTCAGGAAATACTGGAAAAATCACCTACATCAATCAAAATGCTAAAGTTTGCATTCAACCTAACGGACGATGGAATGGTTGGCCAACAAGTGTTTGCTGGTGAAGCGACGCGTCTAGCCTACATGACAGATGAAGCCAAGGAGGGCAGGAATGCCTTTTTGGAAAAACGCAAGCCCGATTTCAAAAACATTAAATGGATACCATAATTTCTTTACACAAATGACATCACTTGCCCAAGCTTTAAGTGACCGTATTGGTGAGCATCGCGTTCTCGAACTACCAGACGAAACAGGGGAAAGTATCGATTTACTTTTGCTTGATATTGAATCTAAAATCCCGGTAAAGGTGCTTATGACGAATGGTCTATCGAATTATACCATGCCCGTTCCCGAAAAGTACGAAGATCGAATGCACAATGAGATCTATTTTGCCCTACCGAGTTATTGGGAAATCGAAGAAGTGGATAATCCAACAATGAATTGGCCGATTCAAAAGATCAAAAAACTCGCCAATCATGTCATTGAAAAGCAAACATGGTATGGTCCTGGACATACCTTTTCCAACGGCAATCCACCAGAGGCGCTTTCCAAAAGCATGCAACAGAAATACCTCCTACTTGCTGAACCCATAGCTTTGGAAGATGTGCTCCAACCTATTCAAATAAAAGGTCAAACTATTTTCTTTCTGGCAATTATACCTGTTTTCGAGCAAGAATTCGACCGCAAGCAAAGTAAAGGGTACTTTAAATTCATTCGTAAATTTCGCGGACGTAATGGAAGCGAAATCTTAGATGACTTTCGTACTTCCATCTATAAGAGTCGTTGGCGTATTTTCGGTTAATGCTTCTTGGTTTGAAAATACAATTGATTGATCTCTTCGATGTAATTCAGTATTTTCTCGCGGCCAAAAGCAGATTCACTTGAAGTAGTGAAAACAGGAGGCATTTCCGCCCAGACTTTCATCATCTCTTTGCGGTATACAGCTAAATTTTTCTGCAATTTAGAACTGGATAATTTATCGATCTTTGTAAATACAATCGAAAATGGAATTTCATTGTGGCCACACCAGTTCATAAATTCTAAATCATTTTTCTGCGGTTCGTGACGGCTATCAATTAGAACAAACGTATTCATAAGGTTTTCCCGCGTACGCAGATACTCCTCTATAAATTTCGACCATTTGTAACGATTCATTTTTGAGGATTTCGCATAACCGTAGCCAGGTAAATCAACAAGGTACCACGATTCATTAATTTCAAAATGATTAATGAGCTGGGTTTTTCCAGGTCGTCCAGATGTTTTCGCCAATTTTTTATTATTTACTAACATATTAATGAGCGACGACTTCCCTACATTTGATCGACCAATGAATGCGTATTCGGGTTGATCTGGCGCAGGGCATTTCTCAATCTCAGTATTACTAATGACAAATTTGGCCGAACTGATTTTCATAAGAATGATTTCTTTTTTTACAAAGTTAGCACATTCCCACAGACACCCATCGCCTTTGATGAATTCAGACATTATAATTTAATCCCTATTAAGGGATGGTAGACAGTTAATCTTATTTCTTGTAGTACTCTTATCAACATTTAAACTAATCCAATGAATGCTAGAATTACTTTGACCCGAGCAGCTATCGAAAGTTAACTCAATACCCACGTGAGCATTGCAGCGAAAAACAACGCTAAAAATATATAGATCAGTATCCACTATGCTTTTGATTGTTGCATGTAATTTCTTATACTCCTCTTGATGCGTAGAATCTTCTTTTGGGAACTTCAATCGTGTTTTTCTAGCTCTGCTTTCATCCGTAGTCTTATTTTCCGACTTTGTAAAGCTAAAAATGCACTACTATTTCGCATTGTATTGATCATTTGTTGTATGAAACCAGCGCCATTCGTGTAACAAAAGTAAAGTAAATCTCACCTGAATAAAAAGACTAGGTTCATTTATTATTGGACTGTGCGCAGCGTTCCATAACGATTGACAGTCGTGACAAACATTATTTTGCAAAGAAATTTTGAATTTCAAAACATAAATTATTTCTTTGCAAGCTGAATAAACCCTTTAAAAAGAAAAAAAATGTCTGATATTAAATCAAGAGTTGTATCAATTATCATTGATAAGTTGGGTGTAGAAGAAGCTGAGGTAACACAAGAAGCGTCTTTCACAAATGATCTAGGAGCAGATTCTCTAGACACCGTAGAATTAATCATGGAATTCGAAAAGGAATTCAACATTGCTATTCCAGACGATCAAGCTGAGAATATTCAAACTGTAGGTCAAGCAGTAGATTACATCGAAGAAAACGCTAAGTAATTAGCCGCACGGAATCAAGTAAATTGTATTTTTAACGGAGCATTATTTCATGGAACTGAAAAGAGTTGTTGTAACAGGATTAGGCGCACTTACCCCGCTGGGGAATACCGTCGACACGTATTGGAACGGATTAATTTCAGGTAAAAGTGGTGCTGCACCCATCCAACAGTTTGATGCTTCAAAGTTCAAAACGCAATTTGCTTGTGAATTAAAAAACTTTGATGTCAAAGATCATCTTGACCGTAAAGAAGCAAGAAAATTAGATCAATTTTCACAATACGCCATGGTTTCCGCAAGTGAAGCCATGGCTGATTCTAATTTAATGGAATCATCACCAGATACTGACCGTATTGGTGTAATTTGGGGTTCTGGTATTGGAGGTTTAAAAACGTTCCAAGATGAATGCGAGAACTTCTTTAAGGGAGATGGAACACCGAAATTCAATCCTTTTTTTATACCTAAAATGATCGCAGATATTGCTGCTGGTCACATCTCTATTAAATATGGATTGCGCGGCCCTAATTACGTAACAGTTTCAGCCTGCGCATCTTCTACTAATGCCATTATTGATGCTTTCAACCTCATTCGTTTAGGTAAAGCCGACGCTATCGTTACAGGAGGTTCTGAAGCGGCAGTAAACGAAATGGGCGTAGGCGGTTTTAATGGATTAAGAGCGCTTTCTACACGAAACGACGACCCCTTGGTAGCATCGCGTCCATTTGATAAAGACCGCGATGGTTTTGTGCTCGGAGAAGGAGCAGGTGCTTTAGTTGTAGAAGATTACGAGCATGCTAAAAAGCGTGGTGCAACCATTTATGCAGAAATTGCAGGTGGAGGAATGTCGAGTGATGCGTACCACATGACAGCCCCACACCCTGAAGGAATTGGCGCCCGAAACGTTATGAAAGAAGCATTGAAGGATGCTGAACTCAACTCAGACAGGGTTGACTATGTAAATGTTCATGGTACTTCTACTCCGCTGGGGGATGTAGCAGAGGTAAAAGCTATCCAGCAAGTATTTAATGACCACGCTTACAATCTCAATATTTCTTCAACAAAATCTATGACTGGCCACTTACTCGGAGCCGCTGGTGCGATTGAAGCCATTGCCTGCATATTATCGGTAAAAAACAACGTCGTTCCTCCAACCATTAATCATTTCACCGATGATCCCGACATTGATGATCGTTTAAACTTTACCTTCAATGAGGCTCAGGAAAGAAAAGTTGATGTGGCTTTATCAAACACCTTTGGTTTCGGTGGACACAATACATCGGCAATATTCAAGAAATTAATAGATTAGTGTTTTGAAACGATGGTTCTTATTTCGATCTCGCACAAAGAGTGAGGAAGAACTAAGAATAATTCGTTTCATAATCAAACGATTTGGTCACCGGCCCAAGAATATTCAACTCTTTCAGCGGGCTTTAACTCACAAGTCGATTTCCAACACATCAGATCAACTCGTTTCGAATGAACGACTTGAGTTTTTGGGCGACACCGTATTAGACGCAGTTATTGCCGATTACTTATACCATAAATTTCCTGAAGAAGATGAAGGATACCTGACTAAAATCAAAGCCAAAATCGTCAGTAGAAAATCATTAGCAGGAATTGGTCAATCAATGGGAATCGCTCAGCATATTCGTTATCAGAAAGGTAGGAGCATACGGCTTTCAACACTGGAAGGGAATGCACTTGAAGCCTTAATAGGAGCAATTTATATCGATGCAAATTTCGAAACAGCCCACAAAAGCATTCATCACTATATGCTCCGTTTTCACGTTGATCTGACACAATTGTTAGAAAAGGAAATTGACTTCAAAAGTAAACTATACATTTGGACGCAAAAAAATCACATCGATATTGACTTCAAAACAATTAAAGAAGATTTTGTAAAAGGTGTCTGGCATTACGAAGTTGAAATTTATATCAACAATACCGCCTACGGAAAAGGTGAAGGCTCTTCTAAAAAGGCAGCAGAACAAATGGCAGCCAAAGAAACGTTAAGTCTTATCGGTGAAATAGAATAGGTTTTAACCTTTCTGTTGGTTTTCAAAATAATATCACTATATTTGCAATGTTTTCAAAGAATTTGAATGGAGCGAGGGGACATTAAGTCCCCTCTTTTTGTAGGAAATGATAAAGAAGGATAAAATACTAAACCTGGCACAGGAGCGCATCGACGAACTTGACAAAGGTTTGTTTATTGTTGAACTTAAGATTTCTACTACCCATGTAATTCAACTCGAAATTGATGCCCTGGAAGGACAAGTTGCTATAGAAGACTGTGTTTCTATTTCTCGTAATATAGAGCATAATTTAGACCGGGAAGAACAAGACTTCGAATTGCAAGTCTCTTCAGCTGGTTTGGACCAACCTTTTCGAGTAAAAGAACAGTATATTAAAAACTGTGGTGAAGAGGTAAAAGTAAAATTAAAAGAACAGGGTAAAATACAAGGCGTCCTTAAGCGTGCAGATGACGACGGTATTCACGTTCAATCAACCACGAAAGAACGCTTGGAAGGCAGAAAGAAGAAAGTAATTGTAGAGCACGAACATGTGATCAGTTATGAAGATATAAAAGAAACGAAAATTGTTATTTCATTTAAAAAAAGGAAGTCATGAATAGCCTTAATTTGATAGAATCATTTACGGAATTCAAAGAATTCAAAAGCATTGATCGACAAACGATGATGCGCGTACTGGAAGACGTTTTTCGTTCCATATTAAAGAAGAAATATGGAACGGACGATCACTGTGACGTCATCATTAATATTGATAAAGGCGATTTTGAAATTTGGGTAAATAAAGAAATCGTACCCGACGGTGAAGTCGAAGATGAGAATACGGAGATTGCATATTCCGAAGCCATCAAAATCGAACCAGATTTTGAGGTTGGTGAAGAAGTATCAGAAGAAATTAAATTTGAAGATTTTGGACGACGCAACATACTTTCTTTGCGGCAAAACCTCATTTCCCGAATCCTCGATTTAGAGAAAGATCAACTTTACAAATTGTATAAAGATCGCATTGGAGATATCATTACTGGGGAAGTTTACCAGGTTTGGAAAAAAGAAATCTTAATTCTCGATGACGAAGGCAATGAACTCATTCTACCTAAATCTGAACAAATTCCTTCAGATTATTTCAAAAAAGGAGAACCTGTTCGTGCCGTTGTTGCAAAGGTTGATATGCGTAACAGTACTCCTGTCATTATCCTCTCTAGAACAGCTCCAGAATTTTTAGAGCGCCTATTCGAACTGGAAGTTCCAGAAGTTTTTGACGGACTGATCACTATTAAGAAAATTGTCCGAGTTCCTGGAGAACGGGCGAAAGTAGCTGTTGAGTCGTACGATGATCGAATTGATCCCGTTGGTGCCTGTGTCGGTATGAAAGGGTCACGAATACATGGAATTGTACGCGAATTACGCAATGAAAATATTGATGTTATCAATTATACACATAACATGCAGCTCTACATTCAACGATCCTTATCTCCAGCTAAAATTAGCTCTGTTGAACTCGTTGAAGAAGAAGATCGTGCTAATGTTTACCTCAAACCTGATCAGGTTTCGCTTGCAATCGGTAAAGGAGGATATAATATCAAGTTAGCTGGACGCCTCACAGGATTTGAAATTGATGTATACCGCGAAGGAGCAATTGATGTAGAAGATGTTGATTTAGAAGAATTCGCTGATGAAATCGATAGTTGGATACTCGATGAATTAAAAGCAATTGGTTGTGATACAGCCAAATCAGTTCTTGAAATTGAAGTTGCTGACCTCATTCGTCGTACAGATTTAGAAGAAGAAACGATCTTAGAGGTATTTAAGATTTTAGAGTCAGAGTTTGAATAGATAGATAACAAACCTTAACTTAGACGACTTAATTAGAAATAACAGGATTTAATACAGAGGACGTAATATATGGCCGGTAAAGTAAAAAGATTAAGCAAAGTAGCTCGGGAATTAAACGTGGGAATTACCACGTTAGTAGAATTCTTAGGCTCACAAGGTATTGAAATTGAATCCAGTCCCAATACAAAGTTGGAACCGGAGCATTATGATATACTGAGTGAGGAATTTGCAGATGATCAATCTTTAAAAGAAGAAGCTAAACGGAAAGCATTGAAAAGAGAGCGACGAGAAACAGTCTCTCTCAAAAATCAAGACAAACCTGAGGGACAGGAAGAGGAGGCTACGGAAACTGAACCTGCTGAACCTACCGAAGCGTCTAATGACGAAAGTGCGTCAGAAAAACCGGATGAAGCACCGAATGAACCTGTTGAATCTGTTGAATCTGTTGAATCTGCTACTGAAGAGCAAGAGGAATCCACGAAAGATACTTCTTCGAAACAAGAGGAAGAAGACAGCACGCCAGAACTTGAAAAAGACGAATCTAAAACACTTGAAGAGGGTGATATGAAGTTGTCTGTAGTGGGTAAGATCGATTTGTCCAGCATGAACATGAAGACGCGTCCTGATAAAAAGAAGAAATCAGAGAAAAAAGATCAGGAGAAGCCAAAGCAAGAAGCCTCTGAAACGGAATCGGAGAAAAAAGAGACTCCTCAAAAAGATCAGGATGCTCCATCCCAAAAAGAGCCAGCGGATAAAGATAAGCCCACTGCGAAAAAGGAGGAAACGAAAGCGAAAAAAGAGAACGAAAAAATTAGTGCTGAGCGTCAAAAATTATCGGGACCTACTGTAGTAGGTAAAATAGACTTACCAGAATCCTCGAGCAAAAAGAGTAAAAGTAGAGGAGATAACAAACGGAAACGTAAACGCATCAAAAAAGTTGATGTTAATAAACAGAGTAAAAAAGGAGGAGGTAAAGGACGTGGTAAAAAGAAAACAGAACCACGTAAGGAAATTACCGAAAAGGATATAGAGAAAGAAATTAAGGATACATTGGCACGTCTTTCTGGTGGTGGGAAATCCAAAGGAGCTAAAAATAGACGTGCAAAACGCGATACCGCAGCCGAACGTCGTGAAAAAGAAATACAGCAAGAAGAGAAAGACCAGTCGATTCTCAAACTTACCGAGTTCGTAACAGTATCGGAATTGGCTTCTATGATGAATGTTCAATCAACAGAAGTAATCTCTGCGTGTATGTCACTCGGTATTTTCGCTTCGATTAACCAACGATTGGACGCTGAAACCATCCAAATTGTTGCGGAAGAGTTTGGTTATGAAGTGGAGTTCGTATCAGCCGATGTTCAGGATTCAATACCTGTTGAGGAAGATGCGCCAGAAGATCTGGAATCTCGTCCTCCAATTATTACGGTAATGGGTCACGTCGATCACGGTAAAACCTCATTATTGGATTATATTCGAAGCGCCAACATTGCTGAAGGAGAAGCTGGAGGAATTACACAACACATCGGTGCCTACTCAGTAAAACGAGAGGATGGTAAGAAACTAACGTTCCTAGATACGCCCGGTCACGAAGCCTTTACGGCTATGCGTGCACGTGGTGCACAATTGACAGACGTTGCAATAATTATTGTGGCAGCTGATGATGATGTCATGCCACAAACTAAAGAAGCAATTTCACATGCTCAGGCAGCAGGTGTTCCGATGGTTTTTGCCATCAACAAAATTGATAAACCAGGGGCCAATCCGGATAGAATTCGTGAACAACTTTCCAATATGAATATTCTCGTAGAGGATTGGGGAGGCAAATATCAAGCTCAAGAAATCTCAGCTAAAAAAGGTGAACATATCGATGAACTCCTTGAAAAAGTAAATCTCGAAGCTGACTTGTTAGAATTGAAGGCCAATCCAAATAAGAAAGCGAATGGTACAATTGTAGAATCATCTCTGGATAAAGGTAAAGGTTATATTACTAATATGTTGGTTGAAGAGGGTACCTTGCGCATTGGTGATATTATCCTGGCAGGTCGTTATTCTGGTCGAGTACGTGCAATGCACAATGAAAAAGGACAGCAAGTTGAAGAAGCAGATCCGGCGTCGCCTGTTTCCATTTTGGGAATTAACGGTGCACCGAGTGCAGGTGACAAATTCTATGTGATGGAAGATGAGCGTGAGGCACGGAATATTGCTACGAGAAGAGAACAATTATATCGCGAACAAGGACTTCGTACACAGAAACACATCACACTCGATGAGATTGGTCGTCGACTGGCAATAGGAGACTTTAAGGAGTTAAACATTATTGTTAAAGGTGATGTTGACGGATCGATAGAAGCACTAACAGATGCTCTTCTAAAATTATCAACGGAAGAAATTCAGGTTAATCTGGTACACAAAGCAGTAGGTGCTATTACCGAGGCAGACGTCAACTTGGCCTCTGCTTCAGATGCTATCATTATTGGCTTCCAGGTTAGACCTACAGGAATGGCTCGAAAGCTTGCTGAAGAAGAACAAATCGATATCCGCTTATACTCTGTGATTTATAAAGCGATTGATGAATTGAAAGCTGCCATGGAAGGTATGCTTTCCCCCGATATCGAAGAGGAAATCGTAGGTACAGCTGAAGTTCGCGAGGCCTTCAAAATTTCAAAAGTTGGTACAATTGCCGGTTGTTATGTGACATCGGGTTACATTAAAAGGAATTCTAAAATTCGCGTAATTCGCGATGGTATCGTTATCCACGAAGGAGAACTAGGATCACTAAAACGCTTCAAAGATGACGTCAGAGAGGTGAAGAAAAACTACGAATGTGGTTTAAATGTAGAACGGTTCAACGATATTAAAGTAGATGATGTTATTGAAGCCTACGAGGAAAAAGAAGTGGCTCGAAAATTATAAAAAACGTTATACTTTATAACTAAAGCTGTCCGGTGGGCAGCTTTTTTTGTTTTCTTTTGTATCTTTCGAGGTATACAAAACATCCCATATTATGAAAATCATATTCGCTCCATTTTTAATTGTATTAACAGCGCTCACCTCTCTTGGGCTAATCGGATGTCAAGATCAACACAAGAAGCAACATGTAGTATCATTAAATCAAATGCAGTCCACATTAGACAGTATATCAAAGATGGTTAACGACACGAATCGCAGAAATACACATACTATCGATATGGCCGTTCGAAACACGATCATTCAAGTCAAAAATAATTATCTACCAGACACCATCAATTACGAAGTTGCAGAACGGATGAATGATTATAAAGAAATACGTAAGGCTCTTTCTTCAAACTCTGGAAATTATGCAAAGGTAAAACAAGCGATTCCTGAAGTTCAGCAAAAAATAGAGGACCTGAAACACGATATTCAAAACGGGGTAGGAAACCGTGATAAATACGAGGAATATATTCAATTTGAACGACAGAAAATTCGTGATATCAAAGATATATTCTCATATTACCAAAAAACGAACAAGAAATTTATTGATCGATTTGACTCGCTTCATCCGATTGTTTCTGAATTTGCGGATAGTTTAACACAACTCAACAATGAGTAAAACGCTACTTTTCGTTGTATTGACACTTTTCGCTGCGATAAGTTTCGCACAGGATACCGATCAACAACTTGCCAATCACTATTACAATGAAGGTGATTGTGAAAAAGCACTCCCCTACCTTCAAAAAACATTTAAAAAAAACCCTTCGAAAATCATATTTCAACGTTATATCCACTGCTTAAAAGAATTAGGGGATGATCGCGAAATTTTAAAAGTCATCGAAGAACAGACCCAACACGCTCCTAACAATTATGAATATAAAGTTATACTCGCTAAAGAATACGAGCGACAAAACCGTCAACGCAAGGCGGACAAAATTGTCGATGACATCATTCAAAATTTGCCAGGTTCTCCGCGCGAAATTATCAATGCACAAAAGGCTTTTTCAGAACAAGGAGAACACGAACGAGCTTTAAGCGTATTAAAACAAGGACGTAAACTTCTCGGTAACAACTATCCACTAAATGCTCAATTTGCTCAGGTTTATGGTGATCTAGGGGAAACGGAGAAAATGATCAACGAATATATTAGTTTGCTGGATTATAACGCGAGTATGCTTTCGACCCTTAAACGAATTATGCCTCGGATGATTGACTTTGAAAGTGAGGATAGCGAAAGTTTTGAACTTTTAAAAAATCAACTTATCCGTGCTATTCAAAAAAATCCCAACACATCATCTTATAATAGACTGCTCATTTGGTCATTAATACAGCGCAAAAACTTCAGTGCTGCTCTTATACAAGCCAAAGCACTCGACAAAAGAACCAGTAATGATGGAAAAGAAGTTTTAAATCTCGGACGTATCGCGAGCAAGAATAAGGCTTACCCTACCGCGAGAAAAGCATTTCAATACGTTATTAATTTGGGAAATAGTACCCCGTACTACTACTCTGCAGAAAAACAATTACTCAACACCCAGTTCAAAGCAATCACTACAACAAATGATTATTCGCAAGACGATTTAAACGCGACGATCGCGAACTACAAAAAAACGCTCCAACGCATGGAAAAAAATGGCAGAGCCATACCTATCATTGAGGAGTTAGCGTATATTTTAGCTTATTATGCAGATCAAAAAAATGAAGCTGTTAATATTCTAAAAGAAGCCCTGGAGTACCCACGTTACAACGACATTGGACGAGCCAAAATCAAAGTACTTTTGGCAGATATATATGTGTTGCAAAATAATATTTGGGACGCCTCGCTACTATACATGCAAGTTGAAAAGCAATTTAAGTATGAAACAATCGGTGATGAAGCAAAATTTAAAAATGCCCGCATTTTCTATTATGATGGTGATTTTAAATACGCACAATCACAATTGGACGTTCTTAAGGCTTCAACGAGCAAAGTTATCGCGAATGACGCCATGAATTTATCGCTATTAATCACTGAAAATCTTGGATTGGACTCCAATTATTTTGCAATGGAACAATTTGCTTCAGCAGATTTATTATTACAACAGCACCAATTTGATACTGCTTTTCAAATGCTGGATAGCATTACAGCAATTTTTCCCGAACACAATTTAGCAGATGATATACTCATGCGTAAAGCAGATGCTCATATTTTCCAGTCTCATTGGCAACTAGCTATCAAACAGCTCGAAAAAATAGTCACTAACCATAAGGACGATATTTTGGCGGATGATGCCCTTTTTAAAATTGGTCACATTTACGAAAATCAACTGCTCGATTTCGAAAAAGCTTCAGATTATTATTTCAAAATTATGAAAGCTTTTCCAGGAAGCCTTTTTGCCACAAAAGCAAGGAAACGCTACAGAGCCCTGCAATAAAACAAAAAGGTTCAGCGAAAAGTGGAACAATGCCATTTTACTGAAAAATGATCCAAAAAAACAACAGATCGCAACTATAACCTACTATATCACTGATTGTTGAACTAACTAAAACGTTCCGTTTTCACATCCATAACAACAACTTAAATTTATCTTTTATTTGTTGTGCACGCTTAATATTTTTTATTAATTTTAACGGATATGAATCACTCAAGGGCAGAAGAATACATTGACTTTAACCTGCGTCATGCATGGCACAAGATTTCACGGATGTATAATCAAAAAGCTAAGGCGCATGGCTTAACAATGTCAATTGGTTTCATTTTGCTCATTGTAGATAAAGATGGGACGGCGAGCACACAACTTGGGCCACGCATGGGAATGGAGCCTACAAGCCTTTCACGGACATTAAAGACGATGGAGAAAAAGGGCTACATTTATCGCGAAGTAGATAAAAGTGATAAGCGTAAGGTGCTTATCTTTTTAACCCCTGAAGGTATCGAACTGCGTAAACGAGTAAAAGAGGTGGTCGTGGACTTTAATGAAAAACTCCTGCAGACGATTCCCGAGCACAAACTAGCGGTATTTTTTGAGATCATGAATCTCATCGATGAGCACGTTGAAGACGAACTTAAAGCAATAAACTTTTTTAACTAACGATAATTAAAAACAACAATTTATGGACAAAACAATAAAACACGTTACAGTATTAGGGTCGGGAGTCATGGGTTCCCAGATCGCTTGTCACTTTGCTAACATAGGAGTGGAAGTGCTGTTGCTGGACATTGTTCCGAAAGAACTGAACGATAAAGAAAAAGCAAAAGGCATCACTGAAGAAGACACAGTTTTTCGAAATAGGATTGTCAATGATGCCCTAAAGACCGCGTTGAAATCAAATCCATCTCCGATCTACAAGAAATCCTTCGCTTCACGAATAACAACTGGAAATATGGATGATGACATGGAGAAGATTGCAAACAGCGATTGGATCATTGAAGTTGTCGTAGAGCGTTTGGATATTAAACAACAGGTATTTGAAAACGTTGAAAAATACAGAAAAGAAGGTACGCTGATCACTACTAACACATCTGGTATCCCGATCAACATGATGTTGGAAGGTCGTTCAGACGACTTCAAAAAACATTTCTGTGGAACACACTTTTTCAACCCACCACGCTATCTACAATTGCTCGAAATCATACCATCGAAAGCAACTGATGAAAGCGTTCTCGATTTCTTTATGGATTACGGTCGCCGCTTTTTAGGGAAAAAGACGGTACTTTGTAAAGATACGCCAGCGTTTATCGCAAACCGCGTAGGCGTTTATTCCATCATGGCTTTATTTCATGCCGTGAAAGAGCTCGACATGAATATCGAAGAAGTTGATAAACTTACAGGCTCGGTTTTGGGTCGTCCCAAATCGGCTACCTTTCGAACATGTGACGTCGTTGGTTTAGACACCCTAGTTCATGTAGCAAATGGTCTGAAAGACAACTGTCCGAACGACGAGGAGAAAGCACTATTCGAATTACCTGACTATATTTCAAAGATGGTCGATAATAACTGGCTTGGTTCCAAAACTGGTCAAGGTTTTTATAAGAAAACCAAAGATGAAGACGGAAACCGCAAGATCTTATCGCTGGATCTCGATACAATGGAATATCGCGACAAAGCAAAAGTGAAGTTTCCAACGCTCGATATGGCAAAGCCTATTGATGATTTGCACAAACGTCTTCAAATGCTCGTTCAAGGACAAGATAAGGCCGGGAAGTTTTATCGTCAGATGTTCGGTGGGCTTTTTGCCTATGTAACGAACCGTATTCCGGAAATAAGCGATGAGCTATACAAAATTGACGATGCCATTAAGGCTGGTTTCGGTTGGGAAATCGGACCATTTGAAACTTGGGACATACTCGGTTTTGAAAAGGGGCTGGAACTCATTGCAGGTGCTGATAAATCTGCAGCTGACTGGATCGAAAAAATGAAAAAATCAGGTGCCACCTCCTTTTACAAAAAAGAGAAAGGTCAAAAACAATATTTTGATATAGATAGTGGTGAATATAAAGTTATTCCAGGCACCTCACACCTCGTAATGCTTGAAACGCTAAGGGATGACAATACGGTTTGGAGTAATGCTGATGCTACAGTCGTCGACCTTGGTGACGGAATACTCAACCTGGAGTTTCATACCAAAATGAATACCATCGGAAGTGGCGTAATTGAAGGTATCAACAAAGCCATTGATTTAGCTGAAAAAGGTCATAAAGGCCTAGTGGTCTCCAATGAAGGACAAAATTTCAGTGCAGGTGCAAATGTTGGAATGATCTTTATGATGGCTGTAGAGCAAGACTTCGATGAACTTAATTTCGCAGTGAAGTCGTTTCAGGATACGATGATGCGCATACGCTATTCTAATATTCCCGTCGTGGTAGCGCCTCATAATTTGACATTAGGCGGAGGTTGTGAACTATCGATGCATGCTGACAAAGTCGTTGCACACGCAGAGTCCTATATTGGCTTAGTGGAATTCGGAGTTGGACTCATTCCTGGTGGCGGAGGCACCAAGGAGTTTGCAAAAAGATTCGCTGAAGAACTTCAGGAAGGAGATATTCGCATTAATCGATTGCGCGAACGCTTTTTAACGATTGGTCAAGCTAAAGTAGCAACATCTGCATACGAGGCGTTCGACTACGGCTATTTGCGGGAAGGACAAGACGAAGTAATCGTTAGTAGAGAATATCAACTCACACGTGCAAAATCGGCATGTTTGGAATTGGCAAATAAAGGATATACGGCACCACTAAAAGAGAAAAACATAACTATTATGGGTCAAGAAGGACTCGGAATCGTTTATGTTGGTGCACACTCGATGCTTTCAGGAAATTATATCTCAGAACATGATCAACTGATTTCTCAGAAACTTGGATTCGTTCTTTGTGGTGGTGATATCTCTGAACGCGTTGAGGTTTCAGAGCAATACCTGTTAGACCTCGAACGCAAAGCCTTTCTAGAATTATGTGGTAAGCGTAAAACACTCGAACGTCTGGAAAGTATGACGAAAAAAGGTAAAGTGTTGAGAAATTAAAATTGATTCAACTTTTAAACGCATATAAAAGAGTGCAAACATTCAATGATAAAATAATTATAACAACAATGCTTGAAAGAAGATGATTCTTAAAACATCACCTTCTTAAAGTCTTAAAAACTACTAAAATGAGTAATAAAGCATATATAGTAACAGGATATCGAACAGCAGTCGGAAAAGCTGGAAAAGGCGGCTTTCGTTTTTACCGTCCAGATGATTTAGCTGCAAATGTCATTCAGCGCATCATGAAGGATGTACCCAATTTGGATCCAAAACGCGTAGATGATGTCATTGTCGGTAATGCGACGCCAGAAGCAGAACAAGGTCTCAATGTAGGCCGTATGATTTCATTAATGGGGTTAGATACTGACAAAGTACCTGGAATGACGGTCAACCGTTATTGTTCTTCGGGACTCGAAACAATCGCTATTGCCAGTTCTAAAATCAACATGGGTATGGCAGATTGTATCATTGCAGGTGGAGTAGAATCAATGTCTGTAATGTCCATGGGGGGATGGCGTATCGTTCCTAACCCAAAAGTTGGTAAAGAGCATCCCACATGGTACTGGGGTATGGGATTAACTGCTGAAGCGGTGGCTAAACAATTTAAAGTTTCACGTGAAGATCAAGACGAATTTGCTTACAATTCACACCAAAAAGCACTAAAAGCCATAGAATCAGGTCGCTTTAAAGATGATATTGTGCCCGTGGACGTAGAACACATTTACCTTGACGAAAACGAAAAACGTCAGGTTAGCAATTATACAGTAGACACCGACGAAGGTCCACGAAAAGGAACCAATATGGAAGCACTGGGAAAATTACGTCCCGTCTTCGATCAAAAAGGTTCAGTTACAGCAGGAAATGCTTCCCAAACGAGTGATGGCGCAGCATTTACCTTAGTTATGTCGGAAAAAATGGTAAAAGAACTGAATTTGGAGCCAATTGCTCAGTTAATTTCATACAACGTCGTAGGTGTTGAACCGCGCATCATGGGTATTGGACCTGTAGATGCTATTCCAGGGGCATTAGATATGGCTGGTTTGAAGCAAAATGATATTAACTTAGTTGAACTCAATGAGGCATTTGCTTCTCAGAGTCTTGCTGTCATTCGCGAAACTGGTTTAAACCCCGATATCGTCAATGTTAACGGTGGAGCTATTTCATTAGGTCACCCATTGGGCTGTACAGGTGCTAAATTGACCGTTCAAATCATGAATGAGTTAAAGAAAAGGAATGAAAAATACGGTTTAGTTACCATGTGCGTTGGAACTGGCCAAGGTGCCGCAGGTGTTATAGAACGCTTGTAAGGTCCTGATAACGACCATTACAAAGTCGCGTCAAATAAATGACGCGACTTTTTTTATTGACTGGAAAAACTTAGCGAAAGATTGAATTAGACCACACGACCCCAAAAGTCTATCCAGTTTTTTGAGCCCAAATACACTCAAATCGCCAATAAAAACGACACAATCCCTCTTTTTTTTAGTAAACCCTACTATTTTTGAAAAAAAATTAAGATGGCAACGAACTTCACGAAAGAATTAGAATGGAGAGGAATGATTCACGACACAATGCCGGGCGTGGAAGAGCATTTACAGAAAGCAACGCGCGCTGCGTATGTAGGTATAGATCCAACTGCGAACTCCCTGCATATTGGACATCTCGTGAGCGTCATGATGTTGCGACACTTTCAAGAAGCCGGACATCAGCCTATTGCGTTACTAGGTGGGGCGACGGGTATGATTGGCGATCCATCTGGTAAATCACAAGAACGTAATTTACTCAACGAATCCATACTTCGAGAAAATGAGGCAGCGATTAAAACTCAGCTCTCTAAGTTTCTAGATTTTGATACCCCTTCAAAAAACAAGGCTGAACTCGTTAATAATTATGATTGGATGAAGTCAATTTCTTTCCTGGAATTTATTCGTGATATTGGTAAGCACCTCACGGTCAACTATATGATGGCTAAGGACTCTGTCAAAAAACGTATTTCAGGAGATAGTGGCGCTGACGGAATGTCTTTTACAGAATTCTCGTATCAATTAGTTCAGGGTAATGACTTTCTTCATTTATTTAATGAGCACCAGTGTACGATTCAAATGGGCGGTTCTGATCAATGGGGGAATATTACAACCGGGACGGAATTAATACGAAGAAAAGAAGGTGGTAAGGCTTTTGCAATTACATGTCCATTGATCACAAAAGCTGATGGTTCAAAATTCGGAAAGACTGAAGGTGGCAATATCTGGCTCGATCCCAAGAAGACATCTCCTTATAAATTCTATCAGTATTGGCTCAATTCTTCTGATGAAGACGCGGAGAAATACATCAAAATTTTTACAATGTTGAGTAAAGAGGATGTAGATGAGTTGATATCAACTCATCACGAAGCCCCTCATTTGCGCCAACTTCAAAAGAGACTGGCAGAAGAAGTAACTGTTATGGTACATTCAAAAGCAGCGCTGGAAACAGCACTGAAAGCTTCAAAAATACTCTTCGGAAAATCTACGGAGGAGGATATTAAATCGCTAAATTCCCAGGAAATTTTCGATATTTTTGACGGAGTTCCCACCGCAACCATAGCGCGCTCAGAAATTGAGGAAGGCATCGGTATTATTAACGCTCTAGCCGCAAAAACAGGATTTTTAGCGTCAAATGGTCAGGCTCGACGAGAATTAAAAGGTAATGCCATCAGTGTAAATAAAACGAAAGTAAAAGAAGATTTTACCATCACTTCAGAACAATTAATTAATGATCAATTCGTTTTATTGGGAAAGGGGAAAAAGAACAATTACCTCATCGTAGTGGAATAAAGTTTAAATGAGAGAAGAAACACCGGCCTATCTCCGTGCGTTAACATTCCCGCGCTTTGCATTAGCGATATTGGTCGTTGTTTATCACTTTGGTTTGCATCTCCCCATTTTTGAATCATCTGCTTGGTCAGAATTTTTTCACCAAGGCGCCGTTGCTGTCAGTTTTTTCTTTTTCCTCTCTGGTTGTGTACTCGCCTACAATTACGGTGTCAATACTTCTACTCGCAGCTTTTTATTGAAACGGGTGTTCCGACTTTATCCCACTTACCTGATTACTTATATCCTCGTTCTTTGTGCTCTAAACTGGTGGGAGAACTACGGATTTCAATGGTTTGTATGGCCCAATCTTGTCGGAATACAATCATGGTTTCCAGGTTATGCATTAGAAGTAAATTTTCCAGCCTGGTCCTTATCCGTAGAATTCTTCTTTTACCTGTGTTTTCCGCTCATATTGTGGTTTTACAAAAGACTGAAATCAATTCATTTCTTTATTTTAGGTGGAATCATAGTGCTGTTAGGAGGTCTTGAACATTACATAGCCGTCACTGAATATTATGATCCCGACCGTTTTTTTTTAGAACAATTCATTCTTCATTTTCCGCTTTTTCATTTTTCAACTTTTCTAGCAGGATTTATATGTGGAAAGGGCATTCACTGGTTAAAGAAAAAAAACATCAACTCATGGCTCTATTCGTTCTTAGCTGTCATAGGTATACTGAGTTTCTTTATCACGCTAAATACCGATAACTACTACCGTGAGTTTGCTCATAACGGCGGATTAATACCGATTTTTGCCATGATTTGTATTGGGTTGGCGCTGGACCAACGCTTTTTTTACTATCTATTCGGATGGCGTCCACTTCAATTTTTGGGTAATATCAGCTATTCCATTTACATGTGGCAGTTTCCAATATATTTGATCTTTTCACAAAGCAGGGAAGCAGATTTACTTTCCACCTCGTCTTTCTTTTTGTATTTATCAATACTGATAATCTGGAGCGCATTGATTTATACAGTTTTTGAAAAACCAGTGCGCCAAAAATTAACCCACCTGTTTGTGTACCGTTCTTAACGCGAATTTCCTTTCGAACTATTCTGCTATCTTTTGATCTTGTTTGTACATATCGTAAATCATTCCATCACTCAATCCGATTTTAGGCACATAGATTGAAGAAGCATCTAATTCACTGACAATGTATTCATAAATCTCGCATGCCGGAACAATCACATCTGCCCGATCAGGCTTTAGCTGATACTTTGACATTCTTTCTTCCAGTGTTAAGTTCGAAAGTTCCTGATAAAAAGCGTTAAGTTCACTGTAATCAACAGGCTCTAAATACTTTTTTCCAAGTAACTTATGTAGTTTATTAATATTTCCACCAGTCGCAAATACCTTGTGGGGCATGTGGATATTGATACTTTCCTTGATCCAACTTCTAATTGTTGACCACATGTTCGACTCAACCTTATCCTTTAACATTCGGATCGTACCAATTTTGAATGATTTACCCGCAATGCGCTGTCCTTCTTCAAAAACACTTACTTCTGTCGAACCGCCTCCAACATCGATAACGATAAATGGTGAATCCTTATCAAAAGCAAGTAAAAAGAAAGTCGAAAAAATAATGTTGGCCTCCTCTTCACCATCAATAATTTCTATTTCCAGTCCTGTTTGTTCGTAAACTTGCTGGCGAATGGCAGTTCCATTTTCCGCTTCTCTCATTGCTGAAGTTGCGCACGCCCGAACGCCTTTCACATTATAAACCTCTGTAATCAACTGAAATGCGCGCATGGTTTTAACGAACTGATCGCGCTTCGTATCAGAAATAATACCGTTAGTAAAAACTTCTAACCCCAGACGGAGAGGAACACGTGTATACGATATTTTCTTAACATAAAAGCGACCGTTATTATCGGTCACCTCACCAATCAGCAATCGCGCTGCATTTGTTCCTATATCTATCGCTGCATATATCAAGTAACAACTACGTTTTATTAATGTTACTAATATTTCCTCTGAAATAAAAGAAAATATGCTTACAACTTTTGCTGTGATTTATTTTGATAATAAGTATACAGTTTATTTTGGGCATTAACAGACTCCTCTTCAGTACCTTGAGGACGCAATCTATTTTTTGATTCCTTATCTACAATGCGGGCTTTCTCATTATCCTGCCACTGCGATTCAAAAATAAAAGCTAATTCCTGTTGTATATCTTCATCATAAATTGGAGTGGTAACTTCAATTCGTTTATCGAGGTTACGCGTCATCCAATCAGCCGATGATATGTAATATTTTGGTGTTCCAGCATTATGAAATATAAAGAAACGTGCGTGCTCTAAGTAACGTCCAACAATACTAATGACTTCAATGTTTTCACTAATCCGAAGTTCTTGCGGCACTAAACAACATATTCCGCGCACGATTAACCGTATTTTTACACCTGCCATACTCGCTTCGTAGAGTTTATTGATCAGCGAGTTATCCACCAAGTTATTCAACTTGATATCAATGCGAGCGGGGAGTCCCTTTTTAGCATTCTTAATCTCCTGATTCATTAATGCACTAAATTTTCTTCTAGTATTAAATGGAGATACGAACAACCGGCGATACATCGCTCGTTCGATATTATTCTCTAGCAAATTGAAAACTTTTTTCACCTCAGTCGCAATTTCACGTCGCGAAGTGAGTAAACTGAGATCAGAATATACTTTTGCCGTTCCGCCGTGAAAATTACCAGTCCCCACATGTGTGATGAGTTGCTCTTTTTTTCCAGAGATCCGGGAAATCTGTATAAGTTTGGCATGAACTTTTAGTCCAGGTACACCAAAAATCAATTTTGCACCATGTTCGCGCATAATATTGGACCAATACATATTGTTTTCTTCATCGAATCGTGCTTGTAGTTCAACGACAACGGTGACCAATTTTCCATTTTTGATGGCATTAATAAGCGCATTAATCACCTGTGAACGTTTAGCGACGCGATAAATATTGATTTTAATTTCCCGTACTTTTGGATCGATCGCTGCTTCTCTTAATAAATCGACGACGTGATCAAATTTTTGATAAGGATAATGCAGTAGTACATCTTTCTTAAGTATTTTTTTGATCACTGAAGAGGTGCCTTTGAATTCAGGGGCCACAACGGGATGTTGTGGAGGAAAAACAAACGCTTCTTTTTTAAAGGAAGGGAAACTCATCAAATCTTTAAAATTATGATATCTCCCACCAGGTGCCACGTGATCATCTCCTTCGATTCCAATTGCTTTTTTTAGAAAACTCAAAAGATCATCTTCCATATTTTCATCATAAACAAAACGCAAGGCCTCACCTCTTTTTCGCTGCTCGATACTTTCTTCCATTTTTTCATACATCGAAATAGAATAATCATCATCAATATTCAGTTCGGCATCCCGCGTAAATTTAAAGGTATAGGCTCGAATATCTTCAGGTTCGAAGATGGCAAAAACCTCTTTCATAAATCTACGAATGAGATCATCCAAAAGAATTACATACACCTTCTCGTCCCTCTTAAACGTAATAAAACGATGATGCTGCGAGGGTACTTGAATGAGCGCATAACGTACTTTTCTTTTTTGGCCGCACTCCATTTTTATGGCGAGATAAATTTCCTTGTCACGCAGTCGGGGAAACTTACGTTTTTTATCTAACATTACAGGCACGATGTCTTGTTTTACCACTTCCTGATAATGGTTGTAGAGATCATCGCTCAAAGCATCAGGAATTTCTGCTTCATTAAAATGATAAATTCCATTTTCCTCCATCTCCTTGAGCAATCGTTGATAGGATAAATCGTAATACCTGCGTTGCTGTTTAATCGTTCGTTGCACTTCAGTTAATAGATCTTTTGTGGATCCCTTGAACCCATCTATGCGTTGATTTTTAATTCCAATCATACGATGTAAGTTCGCAACACGCACGCGGAAAAATTCATCTAAATTGTTCGAGTATATGCCCAGGAAGCGCAAACGTTCAATCAAGGGAACATCGCGATTAAGACTTTCCTGTAAAACACGCTCATTAAAAGAAAGCCAACTCAATTCTCGGTTAATTAACTTTTTCATACCGTCTAAGATCCTATTTTGAAATCAAAAAAGGAGGAAAGCCAATACTTTCCTCCTAAAAATCATGTTGCCGTAATGTCATGATAACTGACTTTAATATGTCGCAAATATACTTTCCCCGTATTACGCTCTTATTAATTTCAGTTTATGCATTTGATAAATTATACGTCCATACCTTTAACAACGCGGTCACTTCGTTTATTTTTCTTCCATTTTTTCAATTTCACCATAAGGAATGCGGAAGCACTGTTGCGAACTGCATAATAAACAGAACCACCATAATCGAGTTCCCCCTTGCCATTTTTCCATTGTGCTTCGAGATAATAGCGTCCATTAGAAGTGTTTTTGCGTTCAGTAAAACGCAAAACGCGCCCAGGTCCCATTTCAAATCGGATTTGAACCGTACCATCATCCTCTAGCTGCTCAAAAACACATTTGCTTTGAGCAGGAATTACAATTCGTTCAGAGGTTGACCGTTGAGATGATACGAGCGCTCCATCTTCATTGGTAGTAGAAACCACTTGCTTATCCTCACTCCGTTCTAAAATAATTGTCTCTGAGTTGTAAAACTGAACTTTTCTCATTTTTTCAGGTGTCAGGTCAAAATCCTTTTTCACCTTGTCGGTATAAGGCACTTTCGTCGCGCAACTTCCTAAAGCAACTAATGCTATCAATAAAAATAATGCTCTCATTTTCTAAATTTATTTTTTAAAATTCACAATTATACAAACAAAAAACGTTCCGAATACTAATGTACTAATAAATTACAACCCCGCATATCACTTTGGTCAAAACGACCCACAACCTGAAACTGTTCATTTGATTTACGGCCAAGATCGTCAGTGGATATAAAAGAACAACTATCAATGTTCGCAAGATCTACGACATTGATTCCACCCGTCCTCTGATCTGGTAAAGTGGCAAATGGATCGTTTACATCACGAATGAAGATACGCATCCATCGCGCTGGTGTAAACCATTCTTCACCTTGCGTATAAGCTTGTGAAAGCAATTCAGTCATACCGTATTCTGAATATATTTTTTTCACCTGGAATCCTTCTTTAAGTCGTTGATGCAGTTCTTGGCGCACCATCTCCTTTCGTCGTCCTTTCATTCCCCCAGTTTCGATCACTGTCGTATCAGATAAATTTACACGTTGCTCAGCTAGGTTGAGCAGTGCAAAGGAAACACCGAAAACAATGATTTTTCGTTTTGTTTCACGTGCGTCAATCAAAGCTTTTCTAAAAGATTGTTCATTATCCAGATAAAAACCAGAAAGAGGATGATCCGATAACTTTATAAGATGATCGACCATGTATACGAGTGAAGAATTCCCCTGATCAATATAATTGGGCAATAAAGCCAAAATAATAGTA
>CAJXMN010000033.1 GCA_913056215.1 uncultured Flavobacteriales bacterium
CAGTTCATAGAGTTTAAGTACACAAAAGACAGCTTTTGCATTGAAAGAAATAGCTGAATATGTGGGTGATCGTCCACAAACCAATGGTGTTCATTTCAATTATCAATGGAATGGAGCTACCGATACTTTCAAAAGTCATAAAGTATTGCAACAAAAAGAGCTGCCCGTCCAACAGCTGAATAATTCTATTCGTGTAGAAAACACGGCCAAAACGATCCTTTTTGCACGCGTAATTTCAACAGGAATTCCAGCTTCTGGAGATGAGGAAAGTGCTCGTAAAGGTTTAAATATAGATGTTACGTATAAAAATATCAAAGGAGAAGTTATCAACATTAATCGTTTAGCACAAGGGACCGACTTTTTAGCGGAGGTAACGATCGAAAACCCTGGAAATCGAGAAAACTACAAAGAACTGGCGTTAAGTCAACTCTTTCCAGCTGGCTGGGAAATTCATAATGCACGTATGGATATTAGCGGTCTCGATTTAGGAAGTGATCCTTATACGTACCGTGATATACGAGATGATCGCGTGCATACGTATTTTGACCTTTCAAAAAATTCAAGTAAAACATTTGTCATAAAACTACATGCTGCATTTATAGGCGATTATTATTTACCAGCGGTGCAATGTGAAGCAATGTATGACGCGTCTGTTTTTGCACGTAAAAAAGGAAAGCCAGTACAAGTGATTCAACCAGGGAAATAAGCATGTCAATAAAAATTGGAGCATATCACTTTTTCTTTAGCCGGAGAGCGATCGCCATTTTGGGAATGGCGCTTTTTTTCAACTACTTTTGGTTTTGCTTGCCAGATCGATTATTCGATCTTCCGCGTTCAACAATCATCTTGGACCGTCATGGTGAACTTTTGAATGCTCAGATTGCTAGCGACGGACAGTGGAGGTTCCCTGCAATAGACAGCGTACCTTATCGATTTAAACACGCGATTATTCAATATGAAGATGCTGATTTTTACAAACACTCAGGTATTGCTTTTACAGCGATTGGGCGCGCGATATTACTTAATATATCAGCTGGTAAAGTCGTGAGTGGTGGCAGTACCTTAACTATGCAAATCGCTCGGATGTCTAGACAAGGAGAACGCACTTTCCTGAATAAATTCATAGAAATGATCTGGGCTTTGCGTCTGGAACTTAAATTCAATAAAAAAGAACTTTTGGAAATTTATGCTTCGAATGCTCCTTTCGGAGGCAATGTTGTGGGGCTCGAGGCCGCATCATGGCGATATTATCAACTTCCTCCACATCGCCTTTCATGGTCTCAATCAGCTACGCTGGCAGTATTACCCAACGCCCCAAGCCTAATTCATCCTGGAAAAAATCGACAGCAATTAAAGGCTAAACGCAACTTCGTACTCAAGAAGTTGAGAGATGAAGGTATAATTGATTCAATGACTTACAACTTATCAGTTGATGAATCGCTGGTAGCAGCACCGAAACGATTACCTATGATGGCCAATCACCTCCTGCAAAAAGTTATTATTGAACAACGTTCTGGGGAACGAATACGTACTACGCTCGACATTCGATTACAACGCAAAATGCAAGCTTTGATGCACCGTCATCAAAAACGATTAAATGAAAATTACATTCACAACGCTGCACTGCTCATTATCGACACACGTACCAATGAAGTGAAGTCTTATATTGGTAACACTGCCAAAGCAAAAAAGCACGAACGTTATGTGAACATCATTCATGCACGCAGAAGTACAGGGAGTTTATTAAAACCTTTCCTCTATACGGCCATGACACAAGAAGGATTAATCCAAAACAATATGCTGATTCCCGATGTCCCCGTTCGATTTGATAATTTTGCTCCTAAAAATTTCAATCGTACGCACGACGGTGCTGTGCGTGTAGAAGATGCGCTTGCTCGCTCGCTCAATGTCCCTGCCGTTCGTTTACTTCAAAAGTACGGTTTAAAAAAATTCATACATCTTTTACAGTCACTCGGACATCATTATGTTGATAAGAGTGCTGAACACTATGGATTGTCATTGATTTTAGGTGGAGCCGAATCTTCGCTTTGGGACCTGTGCCAAACCTATTCGGGAATGGTCAAGACACTGAATTACTTCAATGCGGAGAAAGCGTATTCTTCGCACACCTGGAAAGCTCCAAAATGGCAGCAAGTTACACAGTCGTCAGTGTCCTCAGGTCCTATCGGTACTCCATTTCGAGCGGGTGCGATCTATCAAATATTTCAAGCATTACTAAAAGTTAATCGCCCAGGTATTGAAGCCTCTTGGCAAAACTTCTCTTCAGGACAACAAATTGCATGGAAAACAGGAACGAGTTTTGGAAATCGCGACGCCTGGGCCATTGGATGTTCGCCTCGTTATGTTGTGGGTGTATGGACCGGTAATGCATCAGGAGAAGGTCGTCCGGGATTGATTGGCAGCAGTACTGCTGGACCCATTCTGTTCGACGTTTTCGCAAACTTACCAGAACAACGTAAACGGTGGTTTGCACCCCCTGAAGAGGAAATGAAATATATAGACATCTGCACCTCTAGTGGGCATCGTGCTACTGAAAAATGTGTTTCGACAGAAGAAGTGTTTCTTTACCAACATGCCTCTCGAACGTCCAGTTGCCAATTTCACGAAACTTTTCTTACAGATTCAACAGCGGACTTTCGCTATCACATGGACTGCGCACCAAAAGGTGTTGTGCAGTCGAACCGATTTGTATTACCCGCACTGCAAGGTTGGTATTATAAGAAAAAGCATCCTGATTATCGAGGTTTACCGGATCTCCATCCCTCCTGCCAATCACGCGGACAAGAATCGAAATTTGCGGTTATTTACCCCAAAAATGGTAGCCAAATCGTAGATGTTCGTGATTTAAACGGAGATCAAAATGAAATTGTTTTTGAAGCTGCGCATCAAGACGCCTCTAGTAAATTATTCTGGCATATTGATGACCGTTATCTTGGTATGACTGAAGACCTTCATAAAATAAATTATAAACCGAGGCATGGCGAGCATCAATTAATTGTACTCGATGAGAAGGGTTATCGCAAATCGATCAGCTTTTCCGTACTTGATGCGGCGAAATGAAAAATAGTCTTTATACGGAAGATTTTACTATCTTTTTTATTATTACCCCCATATTCGTTAGCGCACAGATTCAACCAATTTATGTGCACACGCGTCAAACAAATGATACGTCTCCGAATACAAAGATTCTAATTCATTCAATTGAAATAAAAAACCACTACTGTCCGATAAAGTTATTTTAACTTCTCTTTATCCTTTATTTGGTAATAATTTCAGTTGTTTTATAGCCATAAGGGGTTGAAGGGGTTGATCTAATGAATGAACTTTTTTTGTCTAAAAAATAGAGATGGTTGTATTTATTGAGATGGTTGTATTCGGCCTTCAAAGGAAAGCTATTGAGATCAAAATAAATAATTAGTAAGACCGGAAAGCCCCACTCTTTAATAAACACAATATACTGTATACTAATTAATTACGATTTTAAAACACATTGATTAAAAACCATCCGAACGCTTATATCACTATATCGATTAAACAAAAAAGCTCATGAATGCGAGCACCCATGAGCTTCTGGTTTTGCTATAAAGTCTTACTTAAATTTCAAATCAAATCGATCGAGTGTCATCACCTTATGCCATGCATCGACGAAATCACGCACAAACTTCTCGTTATTACGGTTGCTACCATAGACCTCGGCTAGCGCTCTCAATTCAGAATTAGAACCAAATATAAGATCGGCTCGAGTAGCAGTATATTTCACCTCACCCGATTCGCGATCTTTACCATTGAATACTTCTTTATCATCTGATTGCGCTTCCCACTCGATATCCATCTCTAGCAGTTCTGAAAAGAAATTATTATTGAGTTCATCATTTGTTTCAGTGAATATTCCTTTTTTAGAATCGTCATAATTCGTTTCTAATGCTCTCATTCCACCGACCAAAACAGTCATTTCTGGTGCTGTAAGACGCAACAATTGCGACTTATCTACTAACAACCCTTCAGTAGCGATAGTATATTTTGTTTTCAGGTAATTGCGAAATCCATCGGCCATCGGCTCGAGAAATTCAAATGACTCCACATCGGTTTGTTCTTGTGTTGCATCCGTTCGACCTGGCGTAAAAGGTACCTCAACATCTACTCCAGCATTTTTGGCCGCTTGTTCCACAGCAGCATTTCCACCAAGTACGATAAGATCAGCCATAGATACTTGTTTTGGCGCTGACTTCTCATTAAATGCTGTTCTAATTTCTTCGAGAACGGCTAATACGCGTTGGAGTTGTTCCGGGTTATTAACTTCCCAATCTTTTTGAGGAGCTAGTCTAATACGAGCTCCATTCGCACCACCTCTGCGGTCAGAATGACGATAAGTTGATGCTGAAGCCCAAGCTGTCTCAACTAATTCACTAATAGTTAAGTCTGAATTCAACAATTCTTTTTTCAACATCGTGACATCATTCGCGTCGATCATAGGATAATCAGCTTCGGGAAGCGGATCTTGCCATATAAAATCTTCTTTGGGAACTTCTGGCCCCAAATATGTGGATTTTGGTCCCATATCACGGTGCGTCAACTTAAACCAAGCATCCGCAAAAGCATCATTGAATGCCTCTTGATCTTCCAGAAACCGAATTGAAATCGCTTTATAGATAGAATCTTTTTTAAGAGCGATATCTGATGTCATCATGTAAGGAGGATGTTTTTTCTTTTCATCAAAGGCATCGGGAATTATTTTGTCTGCATCTTTCGCTACCCACTGGTGAGCTCCAGCAGGACTTTTTGTAAGCTCCCATTCATACTCAAAAAGAAATGTCAGGTAATCATGACTCCATTCTGTTGGCGTGGAAGACCAAGTCACCTCTATACCAGAAGTTATGGCATCTTCTCCTTTACCAGATTTATAGGAACTTTTCCAACCAAGTCCTTGTTCCTCAATATCTGCAGCTTCAGGCTCAGGTCCAACATGTGATGCATCACCCGCACCGTGCGTTTTCCCCAAAGTGTGTCCACCAGCAATCAAGGCAACTGTTTCTTCGTCATTCATTCCCATACGTGCAAACGTTTCTCGAATATTCTTAGCCGATCCCAATGGATCTGGCTCTCCATCCGGACCTTCGGGATTCACATAAATTAATCCCATTTGTACAGCGGCAAGTGGATTTTCTAAATCACCATCTTCAGCATAACGATCCTTACCTAGCCATTTATTTTCTTCTCCCCAGTAAACATCGAGAGCAGGTTCATAAACATCTTTCCGACCACCTCCAAAACCAATGGTCTCAAAACCCATTGATTCAAGAGCCACATTACCAGTCAATATCATGAGGTCAGCCCAGGAAATTTGATCGCCGTATTTCTTCTTAATCGGCCAAAGCAATCGACGCGCTTTGTCCAGATTGGCATTATCTGGCCAGCTATTGATCGGTGCAAATCGTTGTTGACCAGAACGGGAACCTCCCCGACCGTCTGCTGTGCGGTATGTACCTGCACTGTGCCAAGCCATTCGGATGAATAACCCTCCATAATGACCAAAATCGGCCGGCCACCAGTCCTGTGAGTCAGTCATCAATTCATGAATGTCTTTTTTCAACGCTTCATAGTCGACAGCTTTGAATGATTCTGCGTAGTTAAAATCTTCGCCCATAGGAGTTGATTTCTCCGAATTTTGACGCAATAATGAAAGATTGAGACGTTGTGGCCACCAATCACTATTTTGCGTCGCCAATTTATTGGTATGACTTTTCTTCGTCGCACCTGAATATCCATCAGCATCGGCCGTTTTTTCTTCGTTGTTCTCTCCACCTTCTTTACAAGCTACTGGAAGTAACATTAAACCCGCAAGGAAAAGTGTTATCGGTAATTTAAGTCTTTTCATATTTTCAAGTATTAAATCATTTCACAAATATACAAAATAAGGGGGCAGCAATATCTTTTTTTGAGTAACTCATGTTACACTCAGTGTACAATGGATCTATTAGATTTTAAAACGATGCGGATACCCGTTAAAAAAAGAAAAGAGCATCATACGCTGACACTCTTTTCTGCTCGTTTTTTTGGTTGATGGATTTAGAAGCTAATTGCTGCTTCACCTACGATTCCATTAAAGTTAGCGCCGTCCAGACGTCCAGACCAGCCATCACCATTATAATCCTGAGTAACATACTCAAGTTTTATGACTACATTATTGGTCAAATACCACCCAGCACCAGCATTGATCCGACTTACATTCAAGGGATCTTGAGCACCTTCCTGCATTTTTCCACTAACTTCGTTGTAACGACCAGAAACATAGAACTGCTCATTTTTACCAAATCGATATAACAATTCTGCTGCAAGTTGAGTCATTGCACCTTCGTTATTATCAGGATCTTCGAACTCCATCAATCCATCCGCAACTTCGTAGATGCCGAAGAACTCAAGTCCCTTGAATTTAATAAATGGGTTTACCTGAAAGGACGATATTTTATTGAAGCGTGCATTAAATCTTCCATCAAAATCACCGCCATCACCGTCAGTTGTTTGCAACACATTGTAATAGCGAGATCCTGCTCGATCACCTCCATATAGCCATGTTCCTGTTCCAGTTCCTGTGTTGATGTACCATGAACCTGTTAGTCTCGCTCGAAAATCTTCACCAAATGTGTTATCGTAACCTACCTTACCATAAAAAGAAGGTTTATTGTATCGATTTTGAGGAAGTACCACACTCTGATTCAATTTTCCATTTGAAACGCCTAGCATTCCGATTACTCCTTTTTTACGCAACAAAAGCTCTCCGAAAACTTCAGTCGTAAAAGCATCCATCAAATAGTTTCCAACAAAAGGATTGTGAATAGCTCTGGCATTATCCGTTCTTCTGAAGTGTGCATCACCATAATTGATTTCATCTAGGCCTATTCGAACTGTCGTCATATCCATTAAACCTTCCAACAAGCCAGGCTTAATAAAATTCAATTTATCCACTTGAATGTGTCCACCCTTTATCCAAGCCTCAACGTGGTGTCGTGAAGACATATATGTACGCATGTGCATTCGTAATCCATCATGCAGCTGAACATCTATATTGAAATTTGCAGTTGGCAAATTAAAGTTACTACCCAGATCTGCCAGGTTTTCCATTTCATTACTTTGATTGAGTGCCTGAAATTGCATCGCAAAGTCTCCTCCCACGCGAACTTTAAGTCCATCATAAGAAATGGAATCATTTTTTGGGGGTTCAAAAATTGCATTCCCCACCTTGCTGTTTGGACGATAAAACTGAATTGATGGCTGTTGCGCGAATGCCGCAACAGAAACAAAAATTGCTGATATTGAGATCATTTTTTTCAACATAACTACTCTATTTTTAGCTTTTATTTATATTATTTAATTCTTAAATCTTGCTTCAAAAGAAATGGTGAGTTCGTTACCGGTATTAATTGCCCCCATCAAAGCTGATGGAGGTTCCATATCATATTCTGTAAATGTAATATCAAAAGAACCTGTGAGTAAAATTGAATCTTCTAACTCCTTCACTTGAACTTCGATGATTTCCGTTTTCTTCTTACCTCCAGCACTAAAATCACCCTTAAGGCGGAGGCGATCGTTTTCGATAGCAATCACCCGACTTAAATCAAATCGTATGAAAGGATTCTCATCTGTCTCCAATGCTTCGTATGCATTGTTATCCATTTTTTCCTTACCACTTTTTAGAGACTCTCCCTTTAAAGCAACCTCCAGTGATTCAATGGAATAAAATTCTCCATCCAAAAATCTAAATGCGGCTTCGCCTCTTCCTTCATCAGAAACCATCTCCCAATCATGAAGGGTAGATGTTCCAGCAACGACAAATTTAGAAGCATCATCTACTCGGTAGGACTGTGTATAAGCCAATAAAGGTAGAAATAGTATCCCTAATAGAATGGTCTTGATTAATTGAATTCTCATAGTTTAGTCATTTTTTGTATTTGCTAGCAGCACACTTTGTGCGACTCTGATTACAAAACTATAGACTCAACTATGACTACTAAGTGACAATTATCAGGTCCCATGGTGAGTTTTATCAAAAACCCACTAATTCGATAGGGTTAACTCCTACGTTTAAATAGTACAGATGCGATATGGCCTCCAAATCCAAATGTATTGGATAAAGCATAAGTCATCACTGCTGGTTCAGCTGTAGCTATTGGAAAATGGAAATGATCCTTAAAGTCAGGCTCGAAGTTTTCTACATTAATGGTTGGTGGCACTAATTGATGTTCGAGTGCTAGCACACTCAAAATACCTTCTATTGCACCAGCTGCTCCCAATAAATGTCCAGTCATCGACTTAGTACCACTTACATTCAAGTTTTGGCGCTTTCCGAATACACGTTCCAGTGCTTTCAATTCGCTCAAATCTCCTATTGGTGTAGAAGTAGCATGCATGTTAACATAATCGACTTCATCGGGTGATATTTCTGCTTCTTCGAGGGCCAGTTGCATTCCCTTCACAGCTCCGTTACCTTCGGGATGCGTGCCCGTTAGATGATAAGCATCCGCTGCCATTCCTCCTCCAACAACTTCACCTAAAATCTGAGCGCCGCGAGCTTTGGCATGCTCATACTCCTCAAGCACAAAGGCTCCTGCTCCTTCGCCCATTACGAATCCATCTCTACTTTGATCGAAAGGTCGAGAAGCAGCTGTAGGGTTATCGTTTCGCGTTGACAAGGCTTTTAATGAACCAAAACCGCCAATGGTTGCTGGTCCTATTGGCGCTTCAGACCCACCACACACTATTGCATCAGCTTTATTCCATCGAATATAATTAAACGCCTCTACAATAGCTGTAGTTGAAGTAGCACAGGCAGAAACCGGACTGAAGTTAACACCGCGCAAATCATGTTTCATAGAAATGACTCCCGCTGCAATATCAACCAGGATCCGCGGAATAAAAAAGGGAGAAAAACGTGGCTTTTCTCCTTGCTCAAAGTATTCCTTCATCTGTTCTTCAAACGTTTGAATGCCCCCGTTACCAGATCCCCAAATTACGCCTATCCGATCACGATTGACATCAGAATCAAAATTTGCTTGGTCCAACGCCTGCTCCGATGCTATTAAAGCATACTGAGTAAAACGATCATATTTCTTTCGTTCTTTGCGATCCAGGTGTTGCGTTAAATCCAATCCTTTGAGTTCACAGGCAAACTTTGTTTTAAATGATGATGTATTAAAAGTGGTTATTGGCGCTGCACCACTCACACCATTCTTTGCATTTTTCCAGAATGTCTCAACATCATTACCCAGTGGAGTTAACGCTCCTAATCCAGTAACTACGACTCTTCTCATAACTTCATTTCAATATTACTGGACAAATATAGCAAAAGGATAACCGTACAAGATAATCATTGCTGTCATTCTGTCGGTAAAAAAAAGACGGAATAAAATTTGAACTCCTAAAGCCGTGATACGTTTTAATCAAGATACCAAAAGAACCATTGAAGCAGTTGTTTACCCATTGCTTTTGGTAATATTGATGTGGAGCATATTTTTTATGGATCGCGTTTTTTCACTCGATCTCTACCGACTAGGTGTTCAACCGGGTACGTGGGAGGGGCTCAAGGGAATTCTTCTCATGCCTTTCATTCATGGACAAACAGATTTCGGACACATTATCAACAATTCGATTCCTACCGCTCTTCTATTTGCTGCACTCATCTATTTCTATCGCGAAATTGCGCTCTGGGTAACATTGTTCATTTGGGTTGGAAGCGGTTTTTTGTTATGGTATTTTGCAGAAAACACAGGTAGTTTTCATATTGGTATGTCTGGAGTAATCTATGGACTATTTAGTTTCCTGCTCATTAGTGGTTTTATTCGCAAATACCTCCCATTACAGGCTATTGCATTATTCGTAGCTTTCATTTATGGATCCATGATCTGGGGAATCTTCCCTATAAAGCAGGGTATATCCTGGGAAGGACACTTCGCTGGGTTATTAGTTGGAGCTGTCGTAGCTATTTCATTCCGGAAAAAAGGTCCACGTGCCCCCAAATACAGCTACGAAATTGAACAGGAATTGGGAATAGAACCACCCGATTATGAAGCTGAATGGAAAGAGAAAATCGAACAATACAAACAGAATCAAGAAGCAATCAAGCTACATCGACAAAGGAAACAATCCGAACAAAAGGACACCACAACAAAGAATACATCCACTTCCAGACAGGATAAACAAACACCTCCAACATTAAATATAGAATATCATTTCAAACCGCAATCGAAAAGGAAAGACGACAATAATACCGATCAAGATTCAACGAGCAACAAATAACAATGATGGCTGATCAATTTAGCCTGAGCTCAAGAACTACCTAATTGACTTCAAAAAGCTTCACCAAATGATCCGTTTAATGATTTGTCGAGAAATTCTATTTTATTTTTTCCACTCATCCGACTTTCAAACCACTGGCAACTTTATAGTAGTGTCAGACATGATCTTTAGCTAAATTCGCCACACACAAAATAATGTGTAATCGTAAACCTATATTTTTGCCTATTCCTACTACTACGTTGGAATAGGCTTTTTTTATTACAGGCACAAGTAAGCAAACAGCTCCCCTAAAAGTTTTTTTCAATCTTACTACTCATCGTCGAGTTGCACTATTGAGGGGATCTTTATTTTTTCAAAATAAGTTTTTAAGACCTGTGCATTTTCTTCTTCGGGTGTATGTATTTCCATAACGGCCGGCCGATTGTTGGTTTGGCGTTCATAAAATGCTTGTAATTGATTTGAAATAGATTTCATGTCTTTTGCCTCATAATAATTGACATCAAAAGCGCTACAAATTGATTCTGCATCTGCGTCATTAGTTGTAACGAAATAATCTTTTTTCGCAGGAGTCGAATGTGGTCCAGGTATTATTGAAAATATGCCCCCACCTCCATTATTAATTAAAAAGACTCTAAAATTAGAAGGTAAGTATTTATTCCACAGCGCATTACTATCATAAAAAAAGCTGAGATCACCGACTATAATTGTATGCATACGATCGTCTTTTGCGATAGCTCCTCCAATAGCAGTACTCATTGAACCGTCAATACCACTGGTACCTCGGTTACAATAGTATTGAATGACCTTTATCGGGTCAAATAATTGTCCGTATCTGACCACCGAACTATTCGCAAAATGTAAGGTGCTGTTATCAGGCACTACATCCATAAGCAATTCAAACACACTCAAATCGGCATAGGGGGCATCTTGAAAATAATCATCATGAAGAGTTTGGACTTGATAATCCAACTGTTTCCATTGTTCTCCATACCTCGAGACATTGCGATCCAATCTATCGTCGAGAAGTGTATCGATAAATGTTTCTGGCGCCATGGGAAAAGTATGTGATAAATGCTGATAGGTGTCCATCATAGGAAATTCAGCACCAATTTTCCAATGCATCTCAGGTCCATAAGTACGCAAGTATTTTTTAATTTTCTTCGATATAACTGCACCACCCATCGTAATTAAAAGATCAGGCTGAAATATTTTAGGTGCTTCATCCAGAAAACTGTTAATGGTGCGATCAATGCAATGAATAAATCGTTGATCCTGCAGGTTACTCGTATTTTCTACGACAATCGCTACACTTTTATCTTTAGCCAATTGTTTCAATTTACCCTGTAAAACTGGGTTTGGGGGAAGCTGACCACAAATAATCAACTTTCTGGAATGTGTTCGCCATGCTTTTTCGATCATAGCTAACTGATCATCGCGTAAAACTGCTTTTGGCATTTCATAACGAGCAGTTGGCATTGAAACAGAATTTTCATTCACCGCATTGATCTCATAGAGTGGCTCTTGAAAAGGGAAATTAATATGTGCCGGACCTCCTCCTTGTCCTATAGCTTTTTGTATAACGCGATTCGCTTCCCTGCGGTTCCACCACTTTTGATCGGCATGATCTGGTTTCTCAAACATACGCGTTTCTGCCACAATATGATTCTGAAACACCCCTGTTTGCCTAATGGTTTGTCCATCACCTTGATCGGTCCACTCCAAAGGTCGATCTGCAGAGACTACTAAAAGGGGGATATTGCGGTAAAAAGCTTCACTTACAGCAGGATAATAATTCAGTAAAGCAGAACCAGAAGTACACATTACGGCAACTGGAGCATCCCATTGTTCCGCCATTCCCAGTGCATAAAAAGCAGCACTTCGTTCATCGGGAATGACCAGTTTTTCAAAACGGTCATCATCGTAAAAAGCAACCACGAGCGGAGCATTTCGAGATCCAGGAGAAAAGACAATACCTCGAACTCCGCGTTCTATAAACACGTTTTTTAACTGCTCCACACCTGGTTTTGCACTCATATACCGCATAATTGTGAATTAATTTCGAAATAATTTCGCACTATAATTATCAGCTTGATCTTCCGTGATTAAATTTAAACGTAGCAAATATTCCACAGCATGGTCAAAAGCTGATTCATAATTGCTTCCGTCATAGTTCCAGTCAGTCTCTTTCAGCCATTTACGGACGTCGTACTTTTTTAAACCATAACGCCATGCAATCAACTCATCTGCTTTGGGATGCTGTTTTAATTCCAGTGCCTTATGGTTAATGATTTCACACATATTGCGAAGAGGAGTTTCATGTTCATGTAAGACTTCATTGCGCACGGCAATAGCAAAACACGGCCAAGGCGTCACCACCTCATCTATATATCGACATTTCTCTTGTTCCACATAAGGATGAGTAGTGTATTTCTCCCATAGAAATGCTTGAGAATCATTATTTTCTAAAGCCCATAAACCACCATAAATATCTCCGATTACAGAAAAATCAAGTTTATCAATATCCCAGCCTTCCCGATCAGCCAAAACATAGGACATCAAATGAGACCCTGAACCCTCACGTGAAATTGCAAAAGTTTTTCCCTCGAGCTGATTCACTGTTTTTATATCAGAATTAAAGGGTACATGAATTCCCCAATGAAGCGATGAAGTCACATATATTTGTAATATACTCGCATCCAACCCCTGAAGAATCGATTTGGTTATACCCTCCGTTAATAAAACAGCTACATCCAATGACTTATTCTCTAAACCGCGCACCATTTGACCAGTTCCACCCGTCATATCTTCCCAATGTACATGAATACCTTTAGATTTGAGACTTCCCTCTTCCATGGCTAGACGCCAAGGTAGATTAAAATGTTCAGGCACACCACCTATCTTTAATCGTGTCATAACTCATCTGTATTTGATAAAAATTGTCGTTCATATAAATTACTGTAAAAGCCACCCTTATCAAGTAATTCTTCATGACTACCCGCCTCCATGACTTCTCCATTATCTAAAACAACGATCTTGTCTGCTTGTTGTATTGTCGATAAACGATGGGCTATAACTATTGATGTACGGCCCACTGTGAGTTTTTCTGTTGCCTGCTGAATAAGTTCCTCACTTTCATTATCGACACTTGAAGTTGCCTCGTCTAAAATAAGAATGTGGGGGTTGTAGACATAAGCGCGAATAAATGCCAAAAGTTGGCGCTGACCAACAGACAATACTCCTCCTCGCTCACCCACAAAATAGTCATAATTCTCAGGCAGTCTCATGATAAATTCGTGTGCTCCTACAGCTTTTGCCGCCTCTACTACTTTATCTTTTGAAATGTCGGGATCACCGAGCGTTATATTGTTAAATACAGTATCAGAAAACAAAAATACATCCTGTAAAACAATCGATATATTTTTTCGCAAATAAGTTAAGTCAATATCCCGCACGGGTACATCTCCAATTGAAATTTCACCTTTTTGATATTCGTAAAAACGAGAAAGCAAATTGACGATCGAACTTTTCCCTGCACCAGTAGCTCCAACAAATGCCACTGTTGTGTTCGGCTCAATTTTCAAATCAATATCTCTCAACACCCAGTCTTCATCCTGATAGGCAAACCAGACTTTATTGAACGTAATACTTTGTTGAAAATCTACTTTTTCCAGTGTTCCTGTATCCTGGATTTTCTCGTCTTCATCCAGTGTTTTGAACACGCGTTCGGCACGTACAATTCCGCGTTGTAGAATATTGAATTTATCGGCTAATTGACGTATAGGTCGATAGAGCATGTGTACCCAAAGCGTATATTTTACAATGGTACCCGTTGAATCTCCAACCACCGAAAAATCATTTGCCAAAGACCACGCGCTAAAAACAATTAAAAATGCAATAGAGAGCGAACTCAAGAATTCCACCACAGGGAAAAAGATTGAATTGGCCCATATAGTAGCAACATGCGCCTTCTTATGTTCTTCGTTGATCTTTGAAAAACGCTCTTTTTCCACCCGTTCTCGATTGAACAGTTGCAATACAGCCATCCCCGTTAAACGTTCCTGTACAAAAGTGTTCAAGCGGTTCACTTCACGACTTTCTTTTTGGTAGGCTTTTTTCATGGCTCGGGCAAAAATCCGAGTAGCCAAAATGAGCAATGGAATGGGAAGCAAAACAAAGAAAGCAAGCAACGTATTTGTCCAGAACATCCAACCCAAAATGGTGAACAACACTAAAATATCTCCCAACATGTTAATCAATCCTTGTGAGAACACATTAGAAATAGTTTCGAGATCGGAAACCACACGCGTCACTACTGATCCAATCGGATTTTGATCAAAATATTTCATTTTAAAAGCTACCATGTGTTTGAATAGCTTTTTGCGTATATCGCGAATCACTGATTGAGCCAACAGGTTTGCAAAATAGGCATTTAGAAACTGAAAAGCCGCTTCTAAAATGAGCATACCTATAATCACCATGGTCCATAGCAGCAACGCCTCGCGATCCTGGTTTTTAACAATATATTCGTCGACCATGTTACCTATAACACTCGGTCTCAATGGAGCTACAATCGATAAACCCACCGTAAACAAGAATGCAATCCAAAGATACCTTTGGTAAGGCTTGGCATAGGTCAGCAAGCGTCTAAATATATTGACATTAAATTTTGATGGACTACTTTGAGACATGATGCAAAAATAGTGAGCCGAATGAGATATTAGCCTTTAAAACCAAAAAGAAGTAAAAAAGTTTAGGAAAATAATTGTAATCAATTAAGAAAATATATGGTCGCGAAGTCCCTTTCTTTTTCTTATAAAATTATCAACATTATTGCAAGGGTGTTCATCATCCTACACATGCTATTCAAATCAAAACCTCAGCAAGAATTGAAAGCGAGTTTACTTTTCAAAGGGTCTAGTCATGAAAAAAAAACATTAAAAATATACGCTCCCGTTAAATGCACCGTTTAAATTCAAGAAATAGTATTATATTCGAAGCAAACTGCCAGTGGCTATGAGAAACGCGTTAATATTTATAATTGTATGTTTGACCTGCACCCAGGTTGGGTGGAGCCAGGAAAATTACAAACCAACGAGTTCCTTCAAAGTTGAAATTGGTCTTCCAAATAATGCCACCAACTTTGCATTTCGCGATTTAATGCAAGGACTCGTTGTCGTTACTCCTTCTTATCAGTACACATTTGATAACACGTTAAGCATTGGAGCCGGATTACGGTATAATTATTTTAGTGTCAACGAGTTTAAGAACACTGTCGACCTCTCTGGTGGTATCCACACTGCTGGTGTGTTTGGTAAAATTGGTCAGGAAAAATTTTACGGTAATTTTGGTGTGGATTATGGAGTCCGCGTCGGTTATTCAATGAATTTCATGACCACCAATTTCAACGAAACCCTGCGCGGTGGACCCTATAGCAATGATGCCGGTTTTGTAGAGCCACATTTAGGTTTAGCACTTACTGCAAATGAAAATACTTCATTTCGATTTGCATTGGGGTATGCTTTCCATGCATTTGAATTTCGACCGAACCAAATGGGACTGGATCAGTTTAGCGGCATGAGCGAAGATGATTTAAATGGCACTACAACCTACTTTACGGTAGGCTTTGGATACTCTTATTATTTTGGGGATTAATCATCCTAGTAGCTCGCCTTTTTTTGCTCGCGCTGAATCAGTCGATCAAATTTATTTGGACAATCGATGGCTATTTTAAGCTGCTCTAACGTTATTGGATGCTTAAAGTCGAGATAGTTTGCGACTAGAAAGAGACCTTTATGTTTGAGTACAGGTTCATTTTTTGAATATTTTTGATCACCAACAATGGGGTGCCCAATAGCTGCCATGTGTATTCTCAGTTGATGTTTTCTGCCCGTCTTCGGAAATAGTTGAACCAGCGTCATTTTTTTATTGTAGTGAGAAGGATAAATAGCTAAGCTCTTATAGCGAGTTAGTGCACTTTTACCTTGAACAGCGTCATTCACCGTTCCTTCTCCATTTAATTCACCCTGAACCATAGCAATATAGCCTTTCGTCAGTTCTCGTTGTTGAAACATTTCGTCTATTCTTCGACGTGAAGTATAGGTCTTTGCAACAATTAGAAGTCCATGGGTCTTAGCATCCAACCGATGGGTTAACAAAGGTACGCTCAACTTTTCATGAAGTGGTATAGACTTATCCAACACTGGTTTTAAATTGCCTCTCAAAGCATGCTGCAGTGTTTTCCGCTGATATCCCGAACTCAAAAGTCCAGCAGGTTTTTCCACAACAGCGATATAATCATCTTCATAAACCACGTGGACATTAAGCTGAATATCATCTTGGATCTGTCGTTCTTCTTCCAAGATTTCAATCTGATCGCCACCTGTTATCCAATCTCCGGATCGTAAAAAACGACCACCCAATGCTATCTGTTTACGTTTAAATGCCTTTTTTACCGCTTTCCGGGAAGGGAGAGATTCCACTTTTCCTGGCAGGTAGTCGTATACCCTTTGCCGCTTCACATCATCGTCAACAATGATAATTTCTAAAATATTTCTGTGTCGTTTTTCCATACTTACCTCAACAAATCTATGCACATTTTTATCATTTTTTCAACAAAACGACCAATTCGTTTTCAATGCATGAGAATAGCTTTAAATTTGCCCATTCAGAAAAACAAAATAGTTATGTTAACAATTGATCCAAAAGATATACCCGTACCTAAGTTGCACCATTACTTATTGGGTGCTGTAGGTCCTCGGCCAATTGCTTTTGCATCGACAATTGATGCGGAAGGAAATGCTAATCTCGCTCCCTTCAGCTTCTTTAACGTGTTCAGTGCAAATCCACCAATCATGGTTTTTTCGCCGGCGCGCAGTGGGAGAACGAATACCACAAAAGACACCTATGAAAATGTCAAAGCCCATCCCGAATGCGTCATTAACATTGTTAATTATGACATTGTAGAGCAAATGAGTCTGAGTTCATCACCGTACGAAAAAGATGTCGATGAATTTGTTAAATCAGGGCTCACCCCCATTAATTCAGACCTTGTAAAACCTTTTCGCGTCAAAGAATCCCCCGTTCAATTCGAATGCAAAGTGGTAGAAGTCAAAGAACTGGGTAAAGACGGTGGCGCAGGAAATTTAGTGATCTGTGAGGTTTTAAAAATGCATATTGATGAGGCCATACTCGACGATAATAAGATGATTGATCAGCAAAAAATTGATTTAGTTGCCCGCATGGGTGGAAATTGGTATTGCAGAGCTGACGCTAATTCCATGTTTGAAGTCTTTAAACCCGTCACTACCGTAGGCATGGGAATCGATAACATCCCTGAAGACATTCGCAATAGTACAATACTCAGTGGTAATGATTTAGGTAAGTTAGGTAGTGTTAAAGAACTACCCAATGAAACCGAAGTTAACGAATACAAATTGATGGAATTATCAGATCTTTTTGTATCTTTAGAAGACGAGCCTGTAAAACTCGAGAAAGAATTACACCGCAAAGCACAGCTTTTACTCATTGAAAACGAAGTAGAAGCAGCTTGGAAAACGCTATTAACATTTAATAATCAATAAAAAGTAGAATTATGTTTACCATTTCAGGAATCGTCAAAGTAAAGCGCGATACACAACAAATTTCAGACAAGTTCCAAAAGCGTGAATTTGTCGTCACAGATGCCTCCGGAAATTATCCACAGGATATTTTATTTCAACTCACTCAAGATCGCACGTCGTTGCTCGATGATATCAATGAAAACGACGTGGTCAATGTGACATTCAACATTCGCGGAAGAGAGTGGACCAGTCCAAAAGGAGAAGTCAAGTATTTCAATTCTCTTGACGTATGGAAAATTGAAAAATCTCAAGGTGGAGGAACTCCTACACCACCAGACATTGAACCTGCCAAGTCTGACGATGCTGAAACATTAGTTGAAGAGGGCGATGATGATTTGCCGTTCTAAGTGCGCACCATTAATCCTATTCAATAGTTGAATTTCAATCGTTAAAAAGGATATACAGAATTAATGATTGAGACCACCATTACGATATACTTAAGACAGCTATTCTCCTCGCTTCATTTTTTTGAAGTGGGGAGTTTTCTTTTTATTCCTTGTATACCAAATCTAAAACTACCGGTTCATATACAATAGTAAGACATATTTGGGTGAGAAGGTTCTTGAATTCACTTGAAACTGTATTTGGTCATTTTAATCGCTTGACACATGGTGTATTCACAAAAGTTAAATTCCATTAGATCACTGTCAACCAAAAAAATCAGGAGCCAAAAAGTGTTCAAGTGATTCCTAATAATCTACACACTTGCTCTATCGTAGTTTTCACACTTTTGCGATTTTATCTATAGATTACACACCTGACTATGGATACAGCAAGTAACGTTTGCGCAACTTTCGAAATTCATCCAATTCCGGTTGCCAAGAGGATCGTATCTCCTCAGCAGAAACACCCGATCTCAATTGCTTCCTGAGCTCATTGGTTCCCGCCAGTTTATCAAACCAATTCTCCCGAGTAATCATATCAATTTGCTTTGACTTCATCGTTTGTTGAGCATCAATTATCCACGTTAAATTAATCTGATTCAATTTAGCATCCGAATTCGAAGCTCCTAAATCTAATCCATAGCACTTTTCCCCCTTCAACTTAGGTTGTTGCGACCCAAAACCAGGGGTAGGTATAAAAGTATAATCGTATTTTTCATTGACCTTTAATCCTGGATGACCAAACATTTCAAAAGGTCGATCTGTACCACGACCAACACTGAGTACAGTTCCTTCAAATAAGCATAAAGTGGGATAAAGCTGAATCGCTACATCACTTCTCAAATTAGGTGAGGGCGCAACAGGTAAAGAATAAGCCATCGCGTGTTCATAACCACTCATTTTCAGTATTCTTAGCTCACATTTGAGTCCATTATTGAGCCACCCTTCATCGTTAATCATTTTGGCAAGCTCCCCTATCGTCATCCCGTGAACAATGGGAATTGGATGCATTCCTACGAAGGATTTATACTCAGGTTGTAAAACAGGGCCGTCTACATAATGACCATTCGGGTTGGGGCGATCCAATACAATCAAAGGTATATCGTTCTCAGCACATGCCTCCATGACATAGTGTAATGTAGATATATAGGTATAAAAGCGTGCTCCCACATCCTGGATATCAAAAACCACTAATTCGATACCTTCCAATTGTTCTTCGGTCGGTTTTTTATTACTCCCGTAAAGCGAAATAATGGGCAACCCAGTTCTCTCGTCCTTTCCTGATTGAACATGAGCTCCAGCGTCTTGTTTACCTCGAAATCCATGTTCTGGAGCAAAAACAGCTTGTATTTTTTCGCCCCTCGACAACAACGTATCCACCAAATGAGTTTGCCCTACCCGACTCGTTTGATTGGCTATCAATCCGATATTGCGATGACCGATGAGTTCTTTTAATTTATCAAGTCGCTCAGCACCACAAACCAGTTTATAACTTGAGGGATTGTCTTTCAGTGGTTCTCTTTTTTCTTTTTGCTGTTCTCCCACACTATCTTTGACAATATTATGGGCATCGCTATTTTCTGCCGTCTGGCAGGAAATTAGGAAAATGATAAAAAAACTTTTTAAGCAGAGACGCATTGAGTACATTAGCGGGCATTTTATATTATTGTGAACAAGATCTACTTTATAGCGCAAAAAATTCACGCTGGGAAAAACGAAGATAAGAAAGTTTCCCGACCCATAACGCGTATTTCACGTTCGAGTATCGTTCTTGCCATGATCATTAATATCGTAACCATAGCCGTTGTTACGGGTTTTCAAAATGAAGTAAAAGAAAAGGTGATCGGGTTCGGATCTCATGCGACACTCGTAAAAGCTGGTGAGCAATCCACTTTTGAAAGCGCTCCAATCGTCTACAACGACTCATTATTCGATGCCATAAAAGATATCCCTGGTGTTAAAAACCTTCATCGGTTTGCGTACAAACCCGTCATGTTGCAATCCGATCCTGACACGAACTTTTATTCTATTCAGGGTATTGACACCTTTCAGGTGCAACAAGAAATTCACGGTGCCGTGATGAAAGGCGTTAGTGATCGCTACGACTGGACATTCTTTAAAAACCATTTAATTGCAGGTAAGATACCTTCTTTTGACTCTAACAACTACGAATTACTGCTCTCCGCAACGATTGCTGAAAAACTAAATTTGGATGTTGGTGAAAATGTCCGAGCGTTCTTTGTCAAAGAGACCCCCATAAAATTAAACTTTAAGGTGACAGGTATTTTTAAAACCGGACTGCAGGAATTTGATGATCAAGTCATCATTGGAGATCTTGAAAATGTGCAACGATTGAATGATTGGGGGATACAATCAGCAATTCGCATTGCTGATACAATTACAAAAGACGGTCAATTGGTCATATATGCTGATTGTCGCGGTGGCAATGGAAACTACCGTTTTGATTGGGGAGAAGGCTATGAAACTGCGCGGGGATTTACCTACTGCGATGTAAAAGATACAACGATCCAATTAATTGCATCTGATTACTGGACCTATATTAACGGAAAAGGAGAAATCAATGCCATTCCAGACACGGCTTATCTACATGTAAAAGTTGAAGGGAATAAATACCTTCCTTGTTATCCGAAAAAGATGGCTATGGGCGAAATTCAGCGCAATTATCTCAATGCTTCGGGAACTGAATTTTCCATTGCAATGAAAGGAGGTAAAAAACTAATTTTTAAATATGAAGATGGAGATGGTAGTCACACCAACTATATTGGTGGCTATGAGTTGGAAACTGATCATTTCGAACAATTAAACACTTTAATTGAACGCGTCAAAAAAGCGATCTATTTCCAATCCAATGATGGCTACGACTACCGTATACGCACGATAAAGGAAGACCAGAGTGAACTTTTTTTATGGCTAGATTTTCTAGACTTGAATGTCATGATTATTTTAATTTTAATGATCTTGATTGGCGTCATTAATATGGGGTCAGGGTTGTTGGTACTCATCATCACTAAGACACAGCTTATTGGACTTTTAAAGGCACTCGGAGCTACCAATTGGTCCATCAGAAAATTATTCCTGCACCAGGCTGTCTTTATCATCGTTCGAGGCATGATTATCGGTAACGTCATCGGTATTGGACTATGCCTGATTCAGGAGTTTTTTACAGTCATCCCACTGAATCCCGAGGTTTATTATTTAGATGCCGTTCCTATAGAGCTTAATTTTTGGTTTATTCTTTTCCTGAATCTTGGCACGTTAGTCGTTTGTACGGCTGCCTTAATCGTTCCTTCTTATGTAATTACTAAAATCTCCCCCATTAAAGCGCTTAAATTTGATTAATCATGAGAGATCATTTTATAAGTAAAGATCAGCGATATATGCATCGTGCTTTGCAACTTGCTCGATTAGGAGGTAGCGATGTGACACCTAATCCGATGGTTGGGGCCGTTATCGTACATGATGACATCATCATTGGTGAAGGTTATCATCAAAGGTACGGAGGACCGCATGCAGAGGTAAACGCTGTGGACAGTACTGAAGATCATTCGCTATTGCCGCAATCTACGCTTTACGTGACGCTAGAACCTTGCGCTCATCATGGAAAAACTCCACCCTGTTCCGATTTAATCGTGCACCATCAGTTTAAACGTGTAGTAATCGCTTGTCAGGACAGTTTTTCGGCTGTTGCCGGCAAAGGTATTGAGCGGATCAAAGATGCAGGGATACAAGTTGAGGTTGGTCTGTTAGAACAAGAAGCGCGTGAGGTCAACAAACGTTTCTTTACTTATCATGAAAAGAAGCGACCCTATGTACTTCTCAAATGGGCACAAACAGCTGATGGCTTTATCGATCGACCATCGGAAGAGCGGCACTCGGGTGTAAACTGGATTTCCCAGCCCTCGACTCAGCTTCATGTCCATCAATGGAGAAGTCAGGAGTCTGCTATATTAGTAGGATATAAAACTGTGATCAATGACGATCCTTCACTAACTGTTCGCGCAATTAGCGGAAATAATCCAACACGAATTATTCTGGATCCAGATTGTTCCCTCCAGGGTGATTACACCGTTCTCAAGGACGGATTGAACACCCTATTATTTGTGCGTTCGAATAACTATAAATATATGCCTGAGCACATTGATGTTATCGAAATCGGCTCATTTACGGTTCGAACCATATTAAATGAACTCTGGGAGCGCTCTTTTCTATCTGTATTCGTAGAAGGTGGTGCCACTACCCTTCAATATTTCATCGATGCAGGTGCGTACGACGAAGCGCGTATTATAGTTGGCAAGACAACATTTAAAAACGGATTAAAAGCACCACATATTAATCATTTTTCCCACCACCAAGAATCGCTAGGGACTGACACCATTCACTATTATTACCGATCATGATTTACCTGTTTTTAAGCATATTTTTTTCTACGTTGATCCTGATCATTTTCCGTATGTTTAAGCGATACGGCATCAATACTTTTCAAGCCATCGTTTTTAATTACATCATCGCTTTTGTTGTTGGATTTGGTATATACGGGGATCAATGGCAATCAAAGCACCTCCACGAAGGTAGCTGGATTCCATTCGCCTTTATCATAGGTGGATTATTCATCAGTCTGTTTTTATTGATGGGGAAAAGTTCACAAGAAAATGGTATCGGGATTACTTCGGTCACGGTTAAAATGAGTCTTGCTATACCTGTTACCATGGCGATCTTCCTTTACCAGGAGCAGGTATATTTCACCAAAATAACAGGCATTATATTAGCGTTAATCGGTGTATTTTTAATCACCTTTCGACGTAAGAAAAAGCGAAAAGTGGGGGCTCCAAAAAATATATTCTTTTTACTCATACTTTTTGTCGGCAGCGGTGTTTTGGATACCCTACTAAACTATGTAGAGCGCGTGGCCTCTGGTGACTTATCACTTGCGTTATTTTCTGCTATCGGTTTTGGTATAGCAGGAATTATAGGCATTGTTGTATTGACTATCCGATTATTTATGGGTACACAGCGGCTACAATTCAGAAACGTTTTAGGTGGCATCGTACTAGGGGTACCGAACTTTTTCTCCATCTATTATTTGATGATGGCCGTTCGTCAAGATTTGGATGATTCTGTCACTTATGCGTTGAATAATGTGGGCATCGTTATGGCCTCTTTTCTGCTCGGAATTGTTTTGTTCAGAGAAACTACAACAGTCCTCAAAATAACAGGTGTAGCGGTTTCTATTGCTTCAATATTATTACTCACCCTCTAAGATTGTTTGCGTTGAAGGCTAAATAACGTTAACTTGAATCTCCAAAAGGATTTTTTGCCGCTTGACTCAAAAGGCTTAAATTTGCATCGTAAAAGTGAGAATGGTATGGAGACTGAAACGTTAGAAAAAAATAAAACCTCAGAGCAGTTAGTTGACAAACATAATTTAATTGTTTTTAATGATGATGTAAATACGTTTGATCACGTCATTGAGTCGCTCATTAAGGTGTGTGAACACGACATTGTACAGGCGGAACAGTGTACAACGCTAATTCATTACAAAGGTAAGTGTGAAGTAAAACGGGGTGATTACGAAACACTTGAACCGATGTGCACAGCTTTATTAGATCGGGGTATCTCAGCAGAGGTACAATAATCTTATTTTTTTCTTGTTAATGAAAAAAAAAGCTTTATTTTTGCACTCGCAAATGGTCCCGTAGCTCAACTGAATACCGTGCCTGACGGCAGGCAGGGAGCACTAAATTAAGGGAGACGTTCTTTAAATAGATTAAAATGTATTATGTGTATGTTTTAAGAAGTATTAATTTTAACCGACAATATGTTGGATTTACTTCAAATATTAAAAACAGATTAAATCAACATAATACGGGCAAAACAAAATCTACCAAGCCTTACAAACCTTGGAAGATATTATTTTACGAAAAATTTGAAAATAAAAAAGATGCTATAGCTCGTGAAAAATATTTGAAAAGCGGTATCGGTAGAGAATTTATAAATATAAAATGGCCCCGTAGCTCAACTGAATAGAGCACTACATTACGGCTGTAGAGGTTTCAAGTTTGAATCTTGACGGGGTCACAACAAAGCTTAGACGCAAGTCTAGGCTTTTTTTGTTTCCCGTCATTCAAACTTGTTCGACCTGACATTGTCCTAAGATCAGAAGATCAAACGATTATCATAGACACAAAGTGGAAAAGACCTACCAACCGACAGCCTTCAGTAGAGGATCTTAGACAAATGTATACTTACGCTCGTTGTTGGGATACGGACAAAGTCATTCTACTCTACCCTGGAAAACCATTCGACTCAAAGTTTATATCCTACAAAAACAAGTTAATTGATCAGCGTGATCATGAGTGTAAAGTTGCGTTTGTGGATGTTTTGGATGAGGAGAGAAAGTTGGATAAATGGATAGGAAAAAAAGTTATAAATACGCTACAAATTGAACTTTAACCTTCCTTCTAAGAAAGCAAAATTTATTATTGTATAAATTGTGAAAATCCTTTAGTCATCCAATAACTCATTAGGATTAATAACTGGCAAAATAAAACTTTGGAGTAATGTACCTTGAAAACGAGTCATTAAAATACCTCGTGTTGTAGAATAGGTAATTGAAGCTAAAGAATTACTTAACCCTCCGTTAACGGATAACTCCTTATCATTCACAACTTCTGTGAGTTTATCCAGGTTTTCAATGTGATAAACGTATGTCAGGTTAAACTCTCCATATCCAAGTTGTTTCTTCTTAGCATCTAACGCCTTAACCGTAACGGTAATATTTGCTTTTACTAGCTTTTCTTCCAGGTTAAAGAGTGTATCATATTCAATATTTAAATTATGATGCTCGATTAGTTCATCATCAATTCCAAATTCACTTTTTAATGATGCTGACTCTATTGTGAAGTCAACAATATGAATCTTATCTGCTTCTACTTTACCTTTCTTAGACATTATGCCGCCGGATTATCTTTTCTACTTCGTTTAACAAAATCAACCTTCTTAAACTCTCCTTTAATCTCTTTTGGATGAGTTCTGTGAACAGTCATCTTTTTGGAACCGCTACTAACTATTTCGGATGAGATCGTTCGAGCTACATGAATTATAGAAGCCCCAAGTTCAACTTCCAGTTTAGCAAGTGAACGAAGGGTAAAGTTATGTTCTCCTTTCAACCATTTGCTTATTTCAGACGGTTTTTTAGCCATGTTTTCAGAAAGCTTCTTCTGTGTCCATCCTTTCTCATCTAGCAATTCATTAACGCGAATAACAATATCCGCATTATGCTCAACAAATCGTCTAGTTTCTTCAGGAATTTCCTTTCTTATCTCTTCTAAAAATGAATTTCTTTTCATAGTTCTATTTCTTCTAGTTCTACTGACTGTCCCACAATGAACATACCATCTATCTTAATCTCTTGTTCTGAAATTGCCCTGTCAATGCGAATGCAAAATTGCTGTGCTTCTTGAAACGACATGCTTGCTTTTGTATCTTGCGCTTTATCGGCATCTTTTATTCCACCATTAAACAGTACTAAAATTTGGTCGGTAATTCGCAAGCAGAATAAACGCAAGGGAAAGTTGGCAAAATCGAGACATAAATCTTTACATGCTCTGTGTTCGTTTTTAGGCAAACCAACAGCCTTTCCTTCATGTCTAAACAAATATGGATGAGCCCCACGCTTTTCTCCGATGTAGTCAAGTAAAGAAATAATCTCTTTAATACATTCTCGGTAACCCTCATTATTATAGAATTTCTCAAAGAACAGCTGCGTTTCGGATTGGTTAATCTCTTCTCCATCTTCAATTTTACGAACAGTGTAAAAAGTACACTCTTCATGTTCTTCGAATATTTCTAACACAAATGTATTCACTTATAAGTTAATTTACAAATTTTATTCACTTATAAGTTAATTTACAAATTTTATTCACTTTTAAGTTAATATCCATCAATTGCCTCATGGTTTAGCTATTCAATTCACTTCTTAAATTATAATTAATAAGGAAATCGAGACAGGGTGGTACTCTCTCAATTAGATTTTAATAATTCATTCAGCCTCTAATATAGAAAAAACATCTATAAAAAACACGAAAAATAAACGTACATCTTCGAAGGAAAAAGCCTACTCTCAATCAATACGAGCCACTGGCAACTTATTCAATTCATCTCATTGAAAGCGAAATATAAGCGTTTAGGTATTCATTATAGCGTATGAAACAATCAGTATATTTACGTTTAATAAGTGAACTAAGTCATGTGCTACAATTGCATTCAAGGCAAAAGTTTGATTTCTTTTTAGAAACACAGTAAAGAAATATTTGTAGGGTTCGTACTATAATCATAAACTATCATAATTTAATACTTTCTTCAGAAGTTCATTGGCTTCAACCTGAACTAAATCTCCTTTAATCACTTTACATTTGTTCTCTTTGGGAATTTTTGCTGCACGCTCAATTATTGTTTTTCCGTCAGTCTTATAAAGCGTTGAGTATTCAAAGTCAATAGAGTTATCTCCTTCAACCAGTTTAATTACAACTACATTCCCCTCTGGATCTTCAATGAGTGATTTGTGTACATCCCAGTTACGTGCTTTTCCGTTGAAGGCTTTCAATTGAAGCTTTACGACACGCTGCTCACCTTCAATTTGAACTAATACATCATATCCGAATTCATCAAAGTCTGATCTAGAAATGAGAACTTTTTTTTCTTTTCTGACACCATCGATTAGGAGGTCTTTTAAAAAAGCATACTCTGCTAAAGTCTCCTGTATTTTGCTCTTCCCACTCTTTTTTAAATAGTCGCTCCTTAACAACCGTTAATAATATTGCGTTTTTCGATATATCAATTTGGGACCAAACGATAAGAATAGTTTGAAAAAAAATTCGCTTGCTTCCTTCACCAGGATTTTCATCATTTTCTTCAGGTTCCATCCAGTTGCAGCCATTAAAGCGTTAATTTGCGGTCCACTTT